>CAZNOV010000001.1:0-2870 GCA_964574725.1 uncultured Nitrososphaera sp.
GCAGTTCTGATTTCATCTGCTTCAGTGCAAGAAGAGTGACTGAACTTTAGTAAATGTTAATAAAGTTAGGTCACGTCTTTTTTGCTGTGCAGAACAGCGATGTGCAAGATCAGCAGCTTCAGAAAGAGAACATAACCTTCAGGTTCGCTAAGGAGGTTTTGGACAAGCTCCGATTCGAAGCGGAACAGCAGAGCGTTAGCCTGAACACCGTGGCGCAGAAAATAGTCTCGGAATATCATGACTGGCATGCAAATGCTGCCAGGGCAGGAATGATCCCGATTCATAAGTCGTTATTGGGCTTGTTGCTCGAGAACATTTCCGATGATGAAATAAAGAAGATCGCAGAATTCTTTGCGGATGCAAAAGTCAAGGAGATACTACTGGTCTTAAGAAGCGGCTATGACGTAGCAAGTTTCCTAGACATGTTTGAATCTTGGCTTACAGTCTCTAGTATGCTGTATGCCAAGGAAATGAAGAACAACAGGTATTCGTATGTCATTCAACATGATTTAGGGATGAAATGGTCTCTGTTCCTCTCCACCATGGTTCAACACGTGTTTGAAAATATGGAAATCGAAAAAGCTAATTTCGAAATGACAGAAAATACGATCATGTTTGACATTCCGATAGAGTCGACTTCCTGAGTAAGTGGGGAGTTGCTTAACGGATTAACTGGACGTTCATATTGAACTGCACAGATTATTCTTTCGTACAAATCAGACTCATGCAATGATGTCACAGAATAGAATTACTACAGAAGCTTTAGCGAGATGATCTCGCAGTTCAAAAATCAATTGGGGTGGCGATTCTAGGCTTGCAACGACATTCTTTCATCGATTATATCCAGGGCTCTCCGAATATACGCATTTGTGATCAGGGTTGGCAATTGCAGCCTCCTAGATTTCGGTAAAGAATCGTTTAGTTGCTTGAGCATCTTTATTCGTTTGTCAGTATTATGTTCCGACCTGATGGCAGAGATGCGATCTCGTAACGATTGCATTATTGCATTAGATATTGTCAGAGTTGTTTATAAGTATGGATGGTACTATTCCATAGAAGTAGAAGGGATCTCCAAACTTGCCGCCTTGGTATAGGATTGGATCCGAGAGTGGGATCCCAATCTCATTCCATCCATAATGCTGATGCCAAGCTATAAGGTTAAGTATCTGATGCATGGTCTGATGAACTGATTAGGAATGGCTAGAGGGAAAACCCGTGGCAAGGATTCGTCAAAGAGCCAAGAGGCTCACGAAAGGATATTGTACAGGGTTGAGGAGGCAGCAGAGGCCGTTAGGCAGTTGATAAGGTCCATCAGCATAGAGATCGAAGACAAGATTGCAATTGACGACAAGGTAACCAATATTTCAAAAGAAGCAGAATCAATGCTGGGAAGAATCGACACAATAACTAAGAAAAATCAAGCAAAGCTCCTTCGTGCCTACAAGAAATTCCTCGAGCGGAACCTAGATGCGGTTAATCAGAGGATAAGGGAACAAGGGTAGCGTCTTTTCTCGCATAATGACTGATTGGACTGAATACTGAGGCAATCACGTTCTGCTCAAATTCGTCAATTCCTCACTGACCTTCCAGAGTCTGCGTGCAGCCTCCTGATCATTTGCTTCGGATGACGGTGACACTTCGCTTCGTTTGACGAAATACTTGCCCGTTACTCCCTCCAAGCTCGGAGAAGATGCGAGGTATAATCCAGTATCCGCCCCCTTTTCCGGGCTTATGAGAAATGGACTGATTATGGTCCAGATTAACCGATAATACCAGGGATTTTCGCCGGCAAGGTTAGTTCTCACCCCTCCTGGATGAAAGCAATTCGCCGTAACGCCAGAGCCCGCCAACCTTCTGGCCAACTCCTTTGTGAACAAGATATTGGCCAATTTCGATTGCCCGTACGCCCTAATGCCGTTGTAATGTCTTCTTTCGAATTGGATATCATCGAAATCGACGTGAGCTCCTTTGTGTGCAATTGAGCTGGTAGTAATAATCCTGGACGGCCTACTTTGTTTGATTTTCTCAAGAAGCAGATTCGTCAGGAGAAAGGGTGCCAAGTGGTTTACGGCAAGCATGCCTTCGATGCCATCTACTGTCGCAGTATGCCGAGCCAGAAATACACCCGCATTGTTGAACAGGATATCCAGTCGCTGGCGAGTAGCCATGAATTCGCTAGCAAGCTGCCGGACCGATGCCTGAGAAGAAAGGTCGCCTACGAGGTAGGAAATTTGATTCCTGCTGACATCGGAGCCCTCAGCCCTCCTGATTATTTCCTGAACCGTCTCTTCACACTTGGCCCTGCTGCGGCCAACCAGAACAACGTTTGCATTCATTCTGGCAAGACCTAGAGCTAATTCTTTGCCAATTCCTGACGTGCTTCCAGTTATGAGGCATGTTCTTCCACCCATCATTTCTAGGCAATCTCCTAGCGCTTCTGCCTCAAGTCATGACGCCTTACGATTTAAACGGTTGCAACAGCGGTCGCCGCACGTGGAATAGCCGTCGGAATACTATCGTCGGAAATCTGCCCTCTGCCTCAGCTGAAACTTGCTCTCTTTGATTTTGAGCCGCACTTCGGACAGGAAATTTCCTTATGCTTTATACCACAATTCATACAGAGGTAATCGACGACGGTGGCGCCGGAAGAACTCATGGAGGCAAAGGGGTCGGCTCCGCCTGCGGCGCCGAGGCGCTGCAATTGCCTCCTTCTTATGTAGTAGCCCATTGCGAGAAAGACTCCGAATATTGCAACAATGCTGAGCGGGAATGGCACTAAGGCCGAGATCGCAATACTGATTCCAAGAGATATGGCTAACCACATCAGCTGGACTTTTAGGAATGTCTTTGTGCTCGCATCCATCCTTGCT
>CAZNOV010000001.1:2970-35272 GCA_964574725.1 uncultured Nitrososphaera sp.
TTGGTTATGACATGGGCTTCCCAAGCCTATAACCCGGGTTCAAATCCCGGTGACCGCATTCACTATCCCCGCTCAGATTATTATCTTGTCCCCATCAATAGAAGATTATCTGCCGTCTCGGGAATGGCTACTGGCCACACAACTATCAATTCGTGAAAAGTGGATTAACGGATCCCGCTAGCATTCAACAGCAGCAACGTTACTGCGGAGATAGAAGCGCTGGCAGGTATCGTTATTATCCATGCGTAAACGATTTTCCTTCCTAAACCCCACCTCACTGCAGATAATCTTCTGGTGGAGCCAGTGCCCATTATTGCACCAGAGATAGCATGGGTGGTGCTGACTGGTATCCCAAGCCACGCCATCGATGTCAAGATGGCACCCCCGCCGGTTTCAGCAGCGAATCCTTGATATGGCTTCAAGTTGGTCAGGCGAAACGCCATCGTCTTGACTATTCTCCATCCTCCGAAAAATGTTCCAAGCGATATGGCCATCGCGGCTCCAATTATGACCCATATAGGAACTACAAAACCCTTGGCGTCGAGCAGGCCACCAGCAATCAGCAGAGCCGTGATTACTCCCATCGTCTTCTGCCCATCGTTCGCCCCGTGGGTGAGCGAGAAAAATGCTGAGGAGGCTACCTGCAATCTCCCAAAAATCCTATTTACCTTGGCAGACGTAGATTTGCGGAATGCTATGAGGATGGCAACACTAAACCCAGCTGCTATCGCGAATCCTGCCGATGGTGAAACTACCATGAATATCAGGACTTTCTCGATCCCCGAGAAAATTATTCCTTGGAGGCCACCCGCAATCAGCGCTGAACCAACTAGACCCCCTATTAGGGCATGGCTGCTTGACGAGGGCAGACCGAACCACCAGGTGATGAGGTCCCAGATAATCGCACCGATGAGTCCCGCGAAAATTACGTACAAAGTTGAAAATTCTGGCTGTATTATCCCCTTGCCCACGGTCGCCGCCACTGCAGTGCCGAAGACAAACGGCCCGGCAAAGTTGGCCGTTGCGGCAATTGAGACCGCCTGCAGGGGACGCAGAACGCGAGTTCCCACCACTGTTGCTATTGAATTTGCTGCATCATGAAAGCCATTCACAAAATCAAAGAAAAGGGCGGCGGCAATTGCCCCGTATACGACTAGTAACGCCCCTTCTGCTTCCACCAAATTCAGTCAACCGGATATCATGAGGCGAGATTCGGTCCAATCTGCACCACTCTTAACCGACTCACCCTCGGTGAATATTCTTGACGCACTGGTCGCAGCACCGCGTTAGAAACACGACCTCTTTAAGGCCCTGCACAAAGACATCATGCGAAGCTTCTGCCGTCTTGCAGATGTCGCATATAATCACTTTAAGGCTCTTGATCGAGTCGGAAATCGGATTCACGCTTACTATCTGATGATTGGTAAACGCCGATATCGGTACTCCCATAGTGGGAGTGTTTTGCAACTGCCATATCAATACTTCCTATATATTCTATATAGAATATATGTAATCCAACATTGCGCAGCTCTGCAGGGCAATGAGTGTATTCATATACTCAAGCCCTCCATGCTAGGATGAATTCCAATTGAGACAAGGGTTCATGTCGTGGATTCGATCCAACGAGAATGAAATAATCAGCCTGCTGGAACTCCAGGGAGAAGTCCTGATCAAGTCAGTCAACACACTAGTTGAACTAATGAATGATTACAGCAAGCTTTATGAATCAAGCACGAAAATAGAGGATCTCGAGCACGAAGGAGACAAGATTACTCATGACGTCTACACTCTCAATGACAAAACATTTGTGACTCCGTTGGACAAGGAAGACATATCTGCTCTTGCAGGTGAAATCGATCAGGTAATAGACTATGCCGATCGATTTGTCGGAACTCTAATACTTTTTGACATCAAGGAGCGCACGGTGTACATGGCGGAGCTGGCAAAAATGCTTCTGTCGTCCTCACAAGAGATTTACTTTCTGGTAAAGAAACTGCGAGGCTTCAAGAATTCTGATGAGCTAATCGAGCACTGTCATAACATAAGTCAGTACGAACACGAAGCAGACGTCATCTTTAGGACAGCAATTGCGGAACTATTCAAGACAAACGATGCTATTCACATAATCAAGATGAAAGAAGTCTATGAGATACTTGAAGGCGCTCACGATAGGTGCGCAGACGTCGCGGACATATTCGAAGACATTGCTCTGAAATATGGCTAATCTATAGAATCATCTGAGCGAGAAGCTTCTTCCCGTCCTAAATGCAATTGTTCTTGCCGAAGACCTGTCCCGTGCGCCCCTGCGATTCGCGTCAGCGTTTCGAGATGTCCCGTGCTCGTTCACTATCTCGATTCGCACGCTATCGCGGAACCTGGCCTTGAGCATCTTGGCGATCTCAGCGGTCATCCTGATCCCGCCGTCACCTATCCTAACAATCCTATTCTTGGAAGCTATTCCACCCAGCAGGGCAGACACCTGTTCTACGGCGTCATGCACTGAAGACTCTACTATGCTTGAAATCTCTTGGTTCAGATAGATCACAGATATCCCAATCCTGCTGCCCGGGTCAATTCCGATAATCAGCTGATCGTCAGCATCCGGACCGGCTATAGTTCGCAAAATTCTTGCCTTCGAGATCGCAGGGTATTTTTCAAGCTCGGTGTCCAGAAATGTCATCACCCTCTTGTTTACCATGCCCGCTTCGTTTCGTGTCGTGATAATTACCCGGGCGTTTGATTCCGCGGCCTCTGCTGGTGAAATTGAATCAAACTGGATATCCATCAGCTTCAGGGCTTTGATAATGTTGTAATAAGACCTACCATCTACAGTGGCTACTGCGACCCTGCGGTGTTGCAGTACCTCCTCGGTCAGGGGTGCCCCATCAACAATTAGAATTTGTCTGGAATCCGTTTTTAAAGCTTCTGCTTCAACTTGCTGGCTTCTCTTCGGCATGCCTTCTTGTCCTTGTCGCTTTTGCCTCTGCTTTTTGTTCCTGAAGAGGCGCAGTATCGCCCAAGACTGTCCTGACAATATTGTCCACTGCCTTGTCAAAGTATGAATCGACGTTCTTCTTTATCACTGCCAGACTCTTTTCAGCCTGCTTCGCGATTTCTGCTGACTCTGCGTTGGCTTCAGACTTGGCCTTGTCGACGATAACTCTTGCTTCTTCATTGGCCAGCACTGTTATCTGCTGCTTCAGCTTTTCTATCTCCTCGTTTGAATGTGCTATTATGCGCTTCTTCATTTCATCTACCTTTGCGTACAGACTGTCGATATCGGTCTCGAGCTCGGACAAGGCTCCCACAATACTTTCAACCGCAGAATTTGAAGTTGGTGGAGGAAGATTGGCTGTAGTAGTTTTGTCCTTAGCCAAACCAGTAGAAATGGAAGGACAGGGATATTTAAAGCAAGACGCAGCGGCTAGCCGGTTGTGAGGTTCAGGATCGCCTGAGCCATGTCACCTTTGGTCTCTGTTAGAGCCTGTACCGCCTTTTCCTTCGAAACGCCGGCTTGCTGCATGACGAGGATGATGTCCTCTTCCTTGAACGAGGGAACTTCGCGCTGCTTTTCTTCAATGTCAGTCGCGACTACCTGAAATATCGTGTTGTCTTTGCCCTTCATTTCGATTATCTGCGGCTTGATCAGATACAGTTCCTTTCTGTCCGTCCTGATTATGACCTCTTCCACGTTGTCCATCGGCTTCATGTCGAGGCCCATCTTGTCCAGCATGCGCCTCATTTCGCGGTTGCCCCGCATCATATAATCTCGAGCTGCTCGGTTCTACCTTTTATTCCTTGTCGCACCTTTACTGCTACACCCCGGCTGAATCGGTTCATCAGCTCCGATGCCAGCAGTGATACGCCAACCGCGATCACCTTGTCGCCGTCGATTATGGCAACGTCAGACCCGGCTTTTACGTTTGATCCGCAGCGCTCGACGTGCCTGCAGAATAGCGAGCGCCCCTCACTAACGAACGGAAGAGCCTCCTCCTTTGGGAGAACACAGTTTTCCCTAAATTTCTCACTGTTTCCAACAAGGTATTGAGCCCCGAACAAAGTCAGGGCAATGCCGCCGTCCGTGCGCAGCGTCGCAAAGAGCTTGCCCCCAACGCTAAAGTTCTTTATTCTCCCTGTTCTCCTTGAATACTCAAATTCGATCTTTGGGGGCAAGGAATCCGACACTCCGGCCCCGAACAGCGCATCAAGATGCCGGGATACTTTCTCTCGCGGGTCAATGGGCAGCGGGTTCAAGTGGGCAGATCGGGTTTTACATTCTATAAAGATATTGACCCTGCCGCACAGCATCTATATAGTTAGGGGATACGGATATATAGAATCACAAAAATCCATTATTTTATGGAAAATGTCCATCTCTCCGGCGAGCGTAATGCCAAGGACCTTCAGCAGAAGGAGGAGACCAGAAAACTCCAGTATACCGGCGGATCCTCCTACATTGTTTCACTTCCAAAGAAATGGGTCCAGGATCTGGGGCTAAAACAGGGTGACCATGTAGTGATAATGCGTCAAGGTAATTCCGACCTACAGATTGCACCAGCCTCAAAGAGGATCGGCAAAGAGCAGCGAGAGGCGACGATCGAGGTGGCCAAAGACAACAATCCCTATTTCATTGCCCGCAAGCTCATTGCCCTGTATTTCATGGGATACAATGTCATTACCATTGTGCCCAAGGAAGATAGGTTGTTGGTAGAGCAGAGGGAGGTCATCAAGAACATTGTGAGGAGGGTTCTGATGGGTACCGAGATCATCGCGGACTCTGCCACAGGCATCACCCTTCAGGTTCTCATAAATCTGCTCGACCTCTCTGTCGATGCTGCATTCAAGAGAATGCTGATCATAGCCAAGTCAATGTACCGCGACGTCCTTCTTGCTCTGAGAGAAAACAACCTTGAACTCGCCCAAGAGGTTATCAGGTCAGACGACGAGGTGGACAGATTCAGCTTTTACATCGTCAGACAGCTAAAGATAGCGATCAAGAACGATCACCTCCTCAGAGAAATAGGCCTTGAAGAACCTCGCAACTGCCTTGGATACAGGCTGATAGCAAAATCTGTCGAGCGGGTAGCGGACCATGCCACGATAATTGCGAGGGACATCATCGACATGCACCGCCCTCTTAACAAGGACGTAGTTGACAGAATATCGAACATGTGCTCCTTTGGACTTGAAGTGCTTGACGACGCGTGCCTGTCAATGTTCAAGCGCGACTACGAAGCGGCTGACAGGGCGATCGAAAAGGCACGCAAGGTGGACGAAATGGAAAAGGCATTACTACGGTCCGTGTCAAAGCCCCGCGATACCAGCGAGCTTTATAGGATCAAGTTGATTACCGAGAACATCAGGCGGGTCCCGGAATATGCCAGTGACATTGCCGAAATAGTTCTCAACATGACTGTCCAGCAGACGCTCCGAAGAAAAGATTAATTCCGCCCGGGGGAACTCTGAATTCCGATGTTGTACTGCGAGCTCTGTGGACGCGAAAGTGCCGAGCAGAAAAAGGTGCTCGTTGACGGCACGGTGTTTAGCGTATGCATGACATGCTCAAGGCTCTGCAAGCCATACGTTCCTGTGCAGGTGCCCGCGAAGAGGAGGAAACCGTCGTTTGTACGTAGGGAGAACAAGATCGCCATGAGTGACTCGCTAATGATCGATCCCGACTTTGCAAAGCTGTTAAGAGAGGCAAGGATGAGGGCAGGCTTGACCCACGAGCAGCTGGGAATGAAGATGAACGAGAAAGCTCAGCTACTGAAAAAGTTTGAATCGGGCGCGCTCAAGCCTGATGAACTGATGGCAAAAAAGCTAGAGCGCTTCCTCGGAATCAAGCTATACGTCAAATTTGAAGAAAGTGCGGACGATGAACGCTAGATGGATACTTCGCGCCGGAAAGCCATTCTGATTACCTACCCGGTGGAGCAGTCGATAAAGGAAGCGATGTCACTTGCAGAGGCTGCCGGTTATACAATCGTTAGGACGGTGACACAGCGTCAGATAACTAGGTCACGGTTCGGTATTGGACGTGGCAAGGCCGAGGAGGTCAAGGAGCTGGTCGAGGAGTTGATGCCCGAAGTCATAATCTTCGACGAAGTCCTCAAGCCAAGCCAGATGTACAATCTTGCCAGCACCTGCAAGCTAGAGATTATCGACAGGGAACGCCTGATACTTGGGATTTTCGAAAGGAGGGCCAGCACTGCCGAGTCAAGGATACAGATCAGGCTCGCGCAGCTTCGCTACGACCTGACCCGTGCGCGCGAAAAAGTCAGGCTTGCAAAGGTTGGCGAGCAGCCTGGATTCTTTGGCCTTGGCAAGTACGAGGCCGATGTATATTTCCTTGACATCAAGAGGCACATCGCGATTCTCAAGCAGAAACTGGAGAAGGAGGAGAAAAGGAGGCAGCTCTACAGACGGCAACGGGCAAAGTCCGGGCTCCCGACGGTCTCGCTCGCCGGATACACTTCGGCGGGCAAGACAACGCTCTTTAACGCACTTACAGGCGAGACCAAGGTCACCGGGCAAGGGCTTTTCACGACATTGTCCACGTTTACCCGCGCCATAGATCTAGGTGGCGATAAGGTCCTGCTAAATGACACTGTGGGCTTTATCAGCAAGCTTCCAGCGTACATGATTGACGCGTTCAAGTCCACGCTTGATGAGCTCAGATACGCAAGCCTTGTGCTGCTGGTGGTCGACATTAGCGAGCCCATAGAAGAGATCAGGACAAAATACGCGAGTTCGCTTGATGTGATAAACGAGTTTGAGGTGCCCGCCACAAAGATCCTCTACATCCTGAACAAGGTGGACCTTACTAGCACAGAAGACGCATTCGAGAAGGCAGGCCAGCTTGGCATCCTTGGCACAAAGCGCGTCCTGCCTGTATCCGCAAAGACGTGTCACAGCATCAGGCAGCTGAAAGTCATGATACAGTCGCTGCTGCTCGAGCGTGAAAAGGCCGTGACCCAGCCGAAGAAAGGACGCAGCGAACTGCTGACAACAGAGGAAAGCACTCCATGAGAGTCTCCGTCCTCAGAATAGGCCACAGGCTTGCCCGCGACGACAGGGTGACTACTCATGCCGCGCTCGTCGCAAGGGCATTTGGCGCAGAAATGATATACATGACAGGTATCGACCAGTCCGTGGCCGAAACGGTTGCCAGCGTAGCAAGAAGATGGGGCGGAGCAAATTTCAGAGTCGAATTGATAGACGACTGGAAAGCTCTGGCGAAAAGGTGGAAGAAGCAAGGCGGCAAAATAGCGCACCTCACTATGTACGGCATCAACATCGATGAGTCGGTGCGATCGCTTCGCAAGGAACGCGATCTGCTCGTGATCATAGGAGCTGAAAAAGTTCCCCGGGAGGCGTATGAGCTTGCAGACTATAACATCGCCGTCGGCAACCAGCCCCACTCTGAAATAGCTGCTCTTGCAATTTTTCTTGACAGGATCTTCAGTGGCGCGCAGCTCAAAAAGGAATTTCCCGGTGGGAGGCTGCAGATAATTCCGACAGAAAAAGGAAAGCAGGTCAAGGAGAGCGAGTAATCTTTTTAATTGCGGTGCATGGAGCTTCAAGACAGTGATGACACTAACCTGCGCCGATCGCCTATTCAGCGAGATGAGGAGATGCACCTCGACTGACACCAACACAGTTACAGGGTGCACCCCAATTTTTTAGGCGTCATCACTATTGATTTTTACCACCACAGCTGGTATGAACTGTAGCGAAATTTTATATCAGTGAGCTACGATGACGCCATACTGTGGACAACACTCAGAAAATAGTGGTTATCTCGCTAATCGCTACCTCTGCCATTGCGTGGATAGCGTCTTTCTGGCAACCAAGCATGCGTGCAGCCATGACAACATACAATCCCGTATCGATTTCAGTATTTACCGCTAGCTGGACTGCAGGAATGGCGGCAATGATGTTCCCCGCCATTACTCCCATGGTCGTGCTCTATAGCAGATTTCAAACCAGCAGGAACAAAGATGGCCAGAGTTCGGTCACGGTTCAAGAGGAACATGATCCGGCATCGTCCTCTGTTCGTTCCTTCAGAGTAGTTCTATTTGTCGGATGCTACCTTGTGGTCTGGGCGCTCACTGGTGTCGCCCTGCTCCTCGGATGGTCAGTCGTCATGAACAACACCATAATGACAGCAGAGAATGTTCAGCTCATATCGTACCTCTACGGTGCCCTTCTGATCGTAGCCGGCGCGTACCAATTTACTCCGCTAAAGACCACGTGCATAGGCTATTGCGAGTCTCCACTAAGCTTCTTCATGCGCAGATGGAGCGATGGGACATCAGGAGCGGCCAAGATGGGGCTCTATCACGGAATGTATTGCCTCGGATGTTGTTGGGCGTACTTTCTCCTTATGGTCGCACTTGGATGGATGAGCCCGCTTTGGATGGGACTCTTCGCCGGAGTAATCTTTGGAGAGAAGATTTGGTCCCGAGGAATCTTGGTTGCGAGAGCCGCAGGATTGGGACTTGCAGTTGTAGGTATCCTAGTGGCTGCTGGTATGCTTCCCTCCTTGGTATCAACAGCCTCATCAATGACCGATGGTGATAAAATTACACCGATGGATGACGACCCAGACGGTGCCATGACTCGCAACGATGGCTCAATGGGCATGCTGGTCGATACGCCGTCTGGGAAATAGAAAGTATTTGTTGCCATCGCATTGCTACTTGGTCATCTCTCTTTTGCCAAGGGGTATTCCAGTGCAGTATTTGGACAGTCTCTCTTCGATAAAGTAAGACCAGCCCTTGCTGTGCAGGTCAAACCACCTGCTCTTGGGGTCAAATCCTGTGTGGACCAAGGTTACCAGGGTCTTGTTGCCGGCGGCCGGCTCGATAGTCCATGTTACAACGGTCTTTGGAAAGTTCGGATCGGAAAGGTTGGTCCATGAGTACGATATCTTCCTGCCTGGTACCAGCTCCAAGACCTTGCCTTCGACCCTATGGTTTTCCTTGCCTTCATCAAAGAACTTGAACAGCACAGAGCCGCCCACCTTTGGTTCCAGGTCTGCTTGGTCAGGGAACCAGCGTGTCAGCTCCTTTTCGTCTGTGATCGCCCTGAAGACCACGTCTTGTGACGCATCGATTATGATTGTTTTCCGGATTTCTCCTGTTAGTTCTGTCATTTCCGCTTTCCCTCCTTGTTCTCGACATATTCCTTGAGGCTTTGAAGCTTGTCGTCCCAGAACAGGTCAAAGAACTGTACCATCTCTCTCATTGCACTCCTGTTGACAGAATAGTACCGGTTCTGTCCATCCTTGCGCTCCCTTACTAACCCGGCGTCCTTCAACACTCTCAGGTGGGTTGACAGTGCAGGCAGGGTGAACTCGAAATGTCTCGCTATTTCGCTTGGTGTCTTTTCGCCCCGCTTTAGAATAACAAGCATTTGTCGTCTGCTATCGTCGGCCAACGCTTTCCATGAAGATCCCATGCATGCTTTAGTAATTAAAGAACTATTTAATTGTTTAATAACGACTGCTTCATGAGCGCCACTATAGTTTGGGCAATCTCCGACCTGCCAAACAGCAGACCTACGGCCTCATGCCTGCGCTTCTTTGTCGGATTCAACTCGAGTATGTTTAGCTGCCCATCTACTAGAAACTCTAGATGCAGAGACTTTCTTAAAATGCTCGCGTTCCTCACTCCAAATCGCTTACCAGCAAGGCTGTCCCGGTCGAGTGGCGGAAGCGATGAAAGCTTGCTCACTGCATCCACGAAAGCATTTAACAGTGCAAAAATGGGGTCAGGCCTCTCCTTCTCCGATTTCATCCCCCATTTTACCTTGCTTTCAGACGTCGATGCAAGGCTGTCAAAACTCTTTACGAATTCGCCGAACACCGATTCCATTGTCACGTCAATCACATTTTCCCCGGACCTGACAAACTGAGATGTCACCTTCTGGTCAGTGAATTCCATGCCGCGATATTTGGCGTAGAGCAGAGGCTGACCGTATCTTACAACGTACGCTTCGCACCCTTCAATTTGTGACATCAGGTTGAGAAAATAATTCTTTGAGGTAGGATTTCTTGCTGACGCGTTCAGTTTGGCGATTACCATCAGCCTTGTGAGATCTCTGACAAAGTCATCGGCGTATCGTTTGCGGTCATTAAAATCATAGCGCACCTCTTCTATGACCAAAGTTGTCATCAAAGTAGCTCAACTACTGGATTTAATTTTTCTTAAAGTATCTTCCACATGAACTATGGCTGTGTCGCTGCAATTATTATTAGGCCTCTTGTATGTTGCGTCACGTTGAATTCCGCCGAGGACGGACCTTCCTATTTCCCCTCTGATGAATCCCTAGTGCAGAGCAACGTTGCCAGGTTCATGAAAAAGCATGGGATTTCGGATTGGCGTCAGCTTGTGCAGAAGGCGAATAGCGATACTGCATGGTACTGGGATGCCGTCAACGAAGACCTTGATATACAGTGGTTTAAGAAATACGACAGGACCTATGATTCTACTATTGGTATACCGTGGACAAAGTGGTTCGTAAACGGCAGATGCAATATCGTTTCCAACGCAATCGACAGGCACGCGAGAATGCAACCCGAGAAGATTGCGTACATATTTGCGGATGAATTCGGAGCGAAAAAGGTCGCCTTCAGGGACCTCGACAGGAACGTAAGCATGCTTGCCGGCGGCCTCGCAGCAGCTGGCATTAGAAAGGGCGACGTTGTCGGCATCTATCTGCCAATGATTGAAGAGGCGTTCTACGCGATATTGGCATGCTCAAAGATAGGGGCAGTTCACACGACTGTCTTCTCGGGTTTTAGTGCTAATGCACTTCATTCGAGGCTTGTAGACTCGAGGGCAAAATTGCTGATCACATCAGACACCGTTCGCCGGCGCGGTAAGGACATAGACCTCAAAACGCAATGGACCAAAGCCGTTCAGGGAACGGGAGTTTCTAGCATAGTCACAACGGGCAACGGCAACAGCAACGCAGTCAACTACCATGATTTTGTCAGGCGTGGAAACGGGACACAGACAGAGGTGATGGATTCCGAAGGTCCCCTTTTCATCCTCTATACCTCGGGTACGACCGGCGAACCGAGGGGCACTCTGCAGGTGCACGCAGGATTTACTGTTGTCGCAGCGCAGCAGACTGCTTACCTTATTGACATGAAGCCGAACGATGTGTTATTCTGGTATGCAGATATCGGATGGATAACGGGACAGGTGTGGGTGGTATATGGAAGCCCGATAATCGGCGGAACGGCACTTGTTTACAATGATGCCCTCGATCATCCAAGCGCCGACTCTTGGTGCAGACTCATTGAAGATCACAGGGTCAGCATCTTTGGGGTTGCCCCCACGGCAATCAGGCATTTCATGAGAGGTGGCGCCATGGGAGACCATGATTTTTCATGCCTCAGAATGCTCGCCACAACCGGAGAACCGATAAACAGGGAGGCATGGGACTGGTATTTTGAAAAAGTCGGAGGAAAACGGTGTCCTGTCATAAACCTCTCCGGTGGGACGGAGATAGGCGGAGCGATCGTCAGCACGCTGCCTGTCATGACGCTCAAGAGCTGCACGGTTGGCTGCCCGATACCCGGTTTTGACGCGGACGTTTACGACGACGAAGGGAGGAAGGTTGTGAAAGGTGAAGGCTACCTTGTCATCAAGAAACCCTGGCCTTCAATGACAAGAGGGCTGCTCAACAACCCTGAAAGATATATCGAAACTTATTGGTCCAAGTACAGAGACATCTGGTATCATGGCGATATTGTCCTTGTAGATTCTGAAGGGCTGTGGTATATGCGCGGGCGGGCAGACGATGTCATAAAGGTGTCGGGGCACAGGATAGGCACCGCAGAGATCGAAGGAGCCGCAGCCGCGCACCCGGCAGTTGCCGAGGCCATGGCGGTGGGAAAGCCTGATGAGCTCAAGGGCGAAGCGATAATAGTGTGTGTTGTCATGAAGAATGGCTTTAGTGCCGATGACGATTTAAGATACGAGATTATCAGCAGGGTCGAGGAATCGATCGGAAGGTTCGCTCGTCCTGCGGAAGTAAGGATAGTGAGCGACTTGCCAAAAACAAGGACTGGCAAGCTGCTCAGGCGGCTGGTCCGTGCAAGGATCGCCGGCGGAAGCATCGCAGATCAGGACTTGTCAAGCGTGGAGAACCCCTGGTCGCTAGATCAGTTCTAGTAGGTCGTTTTTTGTGCAATTCGCCAGGTTCGAATGCATCGGCGGGACTGATCGCGCCTCCGTCAGGTGCATGATCGACGTGAGCCCCGTCAGCCTACTACCTGGCAAGTATCGCTAGCGATAGCTATTATGAGACGAATTCTCTACACCCCACCCGGGAACCTTTATGTTATCATGAACTTCGACTAGCAGCCATAGATGGGTCCGGAGGGTGATGATGACAAGAAAAAGTTCGAGTTGCCGGGTAGCCGTGCACAGTATGCACCATCCCTCGTTTTTACGATTACCCACATGCTGCTTTCGATAGAGCCCGATCTTGAAGCAAGATCATTCAAGGGTGAGCAGCGCCTAGATGTGTTGATACTTCAGGACACAGACGGCATCGAGCTCGACGCGTCCGAACTCCAGGTAAAGTCCGTCTATGCGGCCGGCAAGCTTGAATTCCGGGTGATCGGAGACAGGCTAGCAATAAAGCTAGGCAGGGCGTTCAAGGAGGACAGCAGGATAAAGCTCGACATTTCGTATTCCGCAAGGCCTCGCAAGGGAATGTACTTTGTTGTGCCCGACAAGCACTATCCAGGCAAGCAACTCGAGGCCTGGACGCAAGGTGAAAGCACGGAGACGAGGTACTGGTTTCCGTGCATAGACCACCCTCAGGTCAAATTCACAAGCGAAATTTCAGTGAGCGTCCCAACGGGCTTTGCGGCGATTTCAAACGGCAGGCTGCTAAAAGTGGAAAAGCGCGGCAAGAAGCAGGTCTACCACTGGTCAGAACCCAACCCCCACCCTGCCTACCTAACTTCGCTGGTTATCGGCAATTATGCTCAGACAAAGGATGGAGAACTACTTCAGTATTACGTGCCCGCCGACAGAAGGCAGGATGCCCCGAGATCGTTTGAGCGGACTCCTGAAATGGTCAAGTTTTTCGAAGAATATCTTGGCACAAAGTATCCGTACGACAAATATGCTCAGGTGACTGTCCAGGACTTTATCATGGGCGGCATGGAAAATGCAAGCTGCTCAACGCTGACGCTTGACACGCTTCATGATAAAAAAGCACACATTGACTACACTAGCGACCATCTTGTGTCGCACGAGTTGGCACACCAGTGGTTTGGCAACCTAGTTACATGCAGGGACTGGCAGCACATTTGGCTCAACGAAAGTTTCGCGACGTACGCCGAGTCACTATACTGGGAGGCTAGCAGAGGAAAGGACGAATTCCAGTACTATGTAATGCACGCAGCGGAAGACTATTTCGAGGAGGCAGGCACACGGTACATCAGGCCGATTGTCACCAAAGTCTACAAACATCCAGACGACCTTTTTGACCGGCATTCGTATGAAAAGGGAGCGTGTGTACTCCACATGCTCAGGCACCTCATCGGAGACCGTTATTTCAAAAGGTCGCTCAAAACATACCTTCAGCGCTTCGCCAATAGCACCGCCGATACGGACGATTTTCGCAAGGTGGTAGAGCTTGAGACCGGCAAGAGCCTGCAGCAGTTCTTTGACCAGTGGGTGTTCAAAGAAGGCCATCCGAACCTGAAAGTAGAGTATTCAACAGATTCTAGGATGGCAAAGTTCAAAATAGAGCAAACCCAGCTCGGGGATCCATTCGAATTCATGATGGAAATAAAGCTCGTGTCTGGCAGAGTAGAAAAGGTGCATTCATTCAAGATTTCAGAGAAATCAACCACATTGCTTATCCCGGTGGACAAAGAAATTGACTGGTTTTCCATCGATCCGCAGTTCAAGATATTGAAGACGATCTCGATAAACGCTCCCAAGGAGATGCTCGTCGAGCAGTTAGAAAAAGGAAGCACGGTAATCGAGAGGGTGGAGGCTGCCAGGGCGTTGAAAGATCAATCTTCCGATGCCGCGATCGATGCTCTGCAAAATGCAGTGCTCTATGACAAATTCTGGGGTGTATCAGCCGAGGCTGCAAAGAGCCTTGGCTCCATCAGGACGGATTATGCGTATGAAGCGCTAAAAAAATGCGTCAAAATCAGCCACCCTAAAGCAAGGCGCGCAGTGGTCCGCGCGCTTGGTGAATTCAAGAGGGAAGAATCGCTTGAGCTTTTAAAGCCGATATTGCACAATGATGAAAGCTATTTCGTAGAGTCGGAGGCTGCTACAGCGATTGGCAAGACAAAGAGTAAGAATGCTGTCGCCATTCTGAGAAAGGCCGCAGAAACGACGAGTTTTCAGAACACCGTTGCCCAGGGTGCGATCACCGGGTTGAAGGAATTTGCCGGTGACAAGGACATAGCGGCATTTTTGATCGGAAAAAGCATGAATGATAACTATCACAGGGTCAGAGAGGCGGCCACGTTTGCTCTCGGCAGGTTTGTAGATGGCAACCCGGCAGTATCAGATCACCTTAAGGTACTCCTTGCTGACAAATGGTTCAGGGTCCGAATCAATGCCTGCAGGGCGTTTGCCGAGGGCGAGGTAGCGAAGGCGATACCCGACCTTAATCGTGTCGCCCAATCCGACCTAGACAACAGGGTCAGGCGAGTAGCGGAGGAATGCATTAACATCATAAGGGATGCTTCCAGAAAGCCGAAGGAAGTTACGCAGATGAGAGAAGAGATTGAAAGGGTGAAGTCAAAGAATCTAGAGCTCTTGCAGAAGATGGACAGGTGGGAGAGGGAATTCCGCTAGTCTTCCCCCCGGAGCCCGCCTGATCCCATTCAATGCAGAGTTTCGGCCGAAGCAGCGGCTTCGATTTCCTGCATCATTGTCGCGGTGAATTCCTTTGCATTTCTGACAAACTCCAGAGATGTGGCAAGGGAATCTGTCTCGTTGAATATCGTGACAACGTAGGAGTTAGAATTGAATTGGCTCACCCTGATGTCGTTCCAGAAATTTTGCGACAGCTCGTCGCCAGTCTTTGACGTTAGTTGGATGGCATCCATGGGGTTCTTGTGACCCACGTACCTCCTAGCCAGGGTCGGAATCTCATCCAGACTAGTTATTTTTGAGAGCATCCTCTGGACAAGGCTGCCGGTCACAATCGAGTGATACACCACCCGGACTGCGTAAATGTCATTCTCGATGTCGACATTAAGGTGCCTCTTGAGCGACGAAGTGACATAGTGCAGGCAGGCGATTGTCTCTGAGTCCGGATTCTGTAGCGCATTCGGGTAGCTCATCACCTGCAATATCCTGAATGGCAGCACGTTGGATTGGACTGGCGCGATCCTGAACCCCTGCATGTAAAATGACATCGTGTTCTGCATTGGATGGCCGCCATAGTCTTCCGCGATCCTGCTCGCAGGGAGTCCCTCGGACCCGCTAAAAACGCTGACAAGCTTGTCGGCATCGAGCAGAGGTTCTCGAAAGTACAGCTGCACGTTGAACTGCGTGATGTTTACGTCCAGCTACGTGTTCACTGCCTTTGCAAATGATTCTGGATCTCCCGTGATTGCGGAGAGCCAGGGTTTGAGCAGCTCCGGGTCGAATTTTACCAAGTCAATACTTGCCTCCTTCAAAAGCTGCGTACCGTCCTCGGGGTAGTCTGCCAGCACCACTATTCTCTTTACCCCTATACTGATTGCCATCTTGCTGCATTCTATGCACGGTGCAAACGTGGAATACAGCGTCGTGCCTTTTGTGCTGCCTGCATTTCCAAAAAGAGCGCATTGCATGATTGCGTTTGCCTCCGCGTGTGTGCAGAGGCACCTGTCAAGCCCTTCTCCCGACTTCATTTCACCCCTGATTCTAGCTGCGCAACGCGGGCACCCTCCTTCAAAGCAGTTCTTTATTCCAGACGGAGTTCCGTTGTAGCCTGTAGCTATCTGCCTGTTGTCCTTGACGATCACTGCGCCAATATGTCTTGTGAGGCAATTTGAGCGCAGCTTGGCTATCTCTGCCTGCAACATGAAATAGGTGTCCCAGTCGGGTCTCTGCAACAGGACTTTTCAATGGCAGTCACTAATAAAAATTAATGATAGCCGGCGCATCGGGTCGAATTGTGATCGCTTGCCTAGGAGTCCTTTTTCCTAGAGCGCTCGCCTGTCTTCCTGTTCATACTCTCAATGGTTCCCAGAGCAAAGGTATAGCGTATTCCCTCCGCTTTCATTTCAGGCGTCAGCATGTTGTTCATCATGTCGATGTCCGCCTTGACATGCTCCGCCGAGTACTTGTTTGTCCGCGCAACCAGATACATGAAAGACTCCCCCTTGTACTTGTGAATTTCATGGACATTCTGCATTTAGTTTCGTCTTCTATCTAACTACCCGCTGGTATGTCGATTGTTGTGGTCAACAAACTTTTGCAAGCTCGCAGCACAGGTTGCACTCGCCCTACGTGGCAGAGAAATACCGAAATAATTAGTATTTCTCTGCCAGAGTCCTCTTCCGCCGGAGGAACTGCTCATCCTTTGCCACGCGCAAGCCGATCAGACCTGCGACTAGGCTTATGACGACTAGGCCAGCTATTGTGTAGAGATCCGTCATCGCTCTGGGATGACCTCTACTGGTATCAACTTGCGCTTGGTGATTCGCCACCCGACCTCCAGGGCTACATACGTAGGGATGAAGCCGAGTGCAACCCATGCGACCGATTCGATGAAATCCATTGCAGAGATACGTTGGGCGGAATGAAAGATTAACCCTGCTCATACCGGTCGCAAGAAAATCAGCTGCTCGTTTGCGTTATCATAAGCAGACTTGACTGTTCAGGAATGCCACGAGAAGACGCCGTTTATCTTCGAAAACGGATAGGATGTGAAAAGAACGGCTCAGAGCTAGAAAGCGATCATCATTACCGTTCCTTAGTGCAGTAACAGTAATTGACATCAGACTTCCCTTCCTCATAAATGTTAAGTGCGGGACTGACCCGGTAATCTTGATTGGCCACAAATAACGCGGAACTCGCCGCGGTGATGCGCGAGCTCGGCTTTCTGACCGAGGTTGAAGGCGGCGACAATGCGCAGTTCAGGGCCCGCGCTTACTACAAGGCAGCCGACACCATTGAAAGCCTCCCAGAAAGTATTGTCAGCATCTATGTGAAGGGAGGGATGGGAGCCCTTTTGGAAATCCCCTCCATAGGCAAGGCAATCGCCTCAAAATTAGAGGAATTCATCAAGAGCGGCAGGCTTCATCAGCTAGATGAACTGAAGACCAAGCTGCCTGTTGATACCAAAGAGCTTTCGGGAATTGAAGGAATAGGTCCAAAGACCATCAGGGTTTTGTACGAAAAGCTGGGAATCAGGAACCTGGCTGATCTCGAAAAGGCGGCCACTGAAGGTCGGCTTCGAACTGTTCCAAGTTTCACCGAGAACAAGGAGAAGGAAGTGCTGAAGAGAATTGCATTCTTCAAGAAAGGAAAAGGGAGGCACCTCATAGGCGAGATATTCCCTATGATAAGGAAGGTCGAGTCAAGTCTCTTGGAGGTGAAGGGCGTAAAGAATGCAGTGGCAGCCGGTTCTGTGCGGCGAATGCGGGAAACGATAGGAGACATTGACTATCTGGTATCGTCTGAGGAACCCAATAGAGTCATGGATTTTTTCGTGAGTATGCCGGAAGTTGCTCAAGTCATCGCACGGGGACCGGCCAAGGCATTCGTCAAACTCGCCGGCGGAATAGATGCGGATCTGCTTGTCGTGCCGGCTGAAAGCTGGGGCTCAGCTCTGCAATACTTTACAGGAAGCAAGGATCATTCTGTAGCGCTTCGCAAGATAGCGATTGCAAGAGGATTGCGTCTTAACGAGTGGGGCGTATTTAGAGGAAAGAAGCGGGTTGCTGGCGAGACTGAGGAAGGGGTATACTCGACGCTAGGGCTACAGTGGGTACCGCCTGAGATGCGTGAAAACAGGGGCGAAGTAGAGCTTGCGGGCGAGGGCAAGCTTCCCGACTTGATAGGGTATGGGAGCCTGAAAGGCGACATGCAGGTCCACAGCGACCAGAGCGATGGAAGGGCCACTATTGAGGAGATGTCAAGGGCGGCGAAGGAGTTCGGACTTGACTATATTGCCATCACCGACCATGCGAAGAGCCTCGCGTTTGCCGGCGGCCTTGACGAAAAGGAACTGTTGGAGCAGGCTGAAAAGATTTCAGCTCTGAATGACAATCTTGAAGGCTTTCGAGTCCTTTCGTCCGCCGAGGTCAACATAATGAAGGACGGCTCACTTGACATCGCAAGCAACGTCCTTGACAAGCTTGAGGTAGTCGGCGCGGCGATCCACTCCCACTTTTCTTTGCCCGCCGAAGAGCAGACCCAGCGCCTTGTCAGGGCCGCTGGCAGCCCAAGCATAGACATTCTTTTCCACCCTACCGGGAGGATTATCAACAGGCGCGAGGGGTATCCCGTTGATATCGGGAACTTGCTGGATGCTGCCTTGGACACGGGCACTGCACTTGAAATCGATGCGCATTACGACAGGCTGGATCTCAGGGACGATTACGTTCGGATGGCGGTGAAAAAAGGCGTCAAACTGGTTATAGATTCTGATGCGCACCACCCGATCCATTTTGCATTTCTGACTTTTGGCATAGCTCAGGCAAGGCGCGGGTGGGCGACCCAGACCGATGTCCTGAACACTCTCCCCGCCAGCGATTTGCTCTCAAGTCTTAAGTAAATCATATATCGGGTATCGATAATCAATATGCGCTGTGAGCACGACTGTTGAAAGGGCAGATCTGAGGGAGAGGAAGATCTTCCTTGGCGTCTTTTACTTTTGTGCCTTCGTCATGGCTGCGATTACTTTTTACGCGATATATGTGAGCCTCAACGAGTACCTGCAGACGGGCAGGGTGGTCATCGGGGAAGTGCTTGTGGAAACCGAGTTTCCATTCAAGGGTCTTGCCAAACTGGTCACATATTTGATGATAGTTTCTGTGGTAGGGTGGTATTGCGTCGTAAAGCTTGGAGGCGACAAGGTAACGAGTATACCAAAGTGGCTGAAGGCGATTCTGCGGCTTATTGTCCTTGCTATAGCCGCGGTGTCGTTATATGAATTCGCCTACAACTTTATGGTGTGGAATTCGCTCATCACGGCGGACGCAATAAGGGGCGTAATAGATATCGATGACAAGAATGTGGCGTATCCCAACCCCAAGACCCCGTGGAACCTAGTATTCGCAACGAAAATGTCTCTTGCGGCATTTCTGATTTCGGGCCATGGCTTTTACACAATGTCGAAGCCGGAAAAGAAGCGGGCTCTAGAATAGCCAGTCCTTTATCCTTGTTCTTTCAAAGTCCTGCTTTTTCTCGTAGTTCTCGGCGGAGGGCGCCTTCATGTTGAGCAGCGGACCGGCCTGGTTGTAAAAGTCAGCTTCGAGATAGCCCGCGCGGCCATTGCCTACTTCCATAAAGCAGTAGCCTTGTCCCGAGAATGTCGTGATCGACGGCGTGCTTACAATTTCATCAATTATCTGCTGTGCGACCACCTTTGCCTGTTCTTCTGCAAAAATGCCTGCCTTGGGCAGGGCAAGGTTACTGACCTTAATCTCGGTGACATCCCCTATTGCAAAGATGTTTCCAATGGATGTTTTCATTGTATGCTTGTCAACCTGAATCCAGTCTCCTCCACCGGTCAGCCCCGAGTTTCTGACCACTTCAGGAACCCGATGGGGTGGGATGCCCGCTAGAAGATCGTAATCCTTTTTGGTTCCATTTTCAAATTCCAGCTGTTTGTCTGTAACCGACTGGAGCTTGTGGAGGGGATTAAATCGAACCCCATTCTGAGAAATAATTTCAACGACGCCGGCGCTTATCTGGGGACCTGCAACAGGCAGCGCAATCGGTGCCGGCGTATACAGGTCAATCTCTACAGCATTTCTTGACCCACTCTTTTTCAATACGTTGCTGATGATAATCGAAGCCTCGTATGGCGCTGGCGGGCACTTGTAGGGCATTCCCATGATGGTTATTGCCACCCTCCCTCTGTTGATGGAAAGCAGTCTGTCGCGGAGCTTTGGCACCTGCTGAGGGTCGTAAAGGTTGTAGCCTCTCCCTATAAAGCCTGGAACCTTTTCCGGCGCAAGCTCGGCACCGAGCGCGACTATCAAGTAGTCGTATTCTATCCAGCCATGATCCTTGGCATGAACCTTGCCGGAGCCGCTGTCTATCTTTGTAACCTCGTCGTTCAGAAATTCGATTCCTTTTGCGTTCAGCCCATTCAGCGGCGTCTGGGATTCCTCAAGCTTCCTGATCCCTTCAAGTATCCAGAGCTTCACGAGACCCATCATGAACCAGTTTTTCCTGTCTATCACCATGACACGATGGTCGGAGTGAAGATTTTTTCTCAGGATGTTTGCCGCGGTGAGACCCCCAAAGCCGGCGCCCAGAATCAGGATTCGTTTTCCCATGCATGTGGGATCGGCGGGCTTCGTAAAAACTTTTTAGGGATGTATGCTTTTAATAGCACGGTGCCGGAAGAAAAAAGATCCAAAGATGATCCAACGTATACGCTCTATGACGACGCGACGATCGAGCGTATGAAGCGGTATTACAAGATTGATGATCGCGACGAATTGCTGAAGTTTATCAAAAGCCGTGGGATCCGCCGGCATTTTGACATGCTGGAAGACAACAAGTCATCGTAAATCAACCGTAATCTGCGAACCTTTGGTCGATACTTCCCCTCCCTCGTTCTGAACCCCCCATTTCCATAGCACCTTCCAGTGGGAGTTACCGGAATTAATCGGGCTCATTTTTGCGCAATGCTTGTCTCCCTTATCGTCGTAATAGGCAGGGCAATCAAAAGTCACAGTGCGCTTAATTGAGGATTCGTCTGGCACGGAAACGCCGGCCTGGAAAAAGAAGGCGTTTCCCGCATCGGGATTTGTGATTGGCATGCCAGCCCAAATTACGCCGAGGTTAAAGTATGGATTCTCTATTATGGGAGCCTTGAATGAGCTGTACTTTGACCAGTTGCCGGATTCAATTCTGAAGTACCAGTTCACCTCTTTGCTTGCCTGTTCCCATTCCATTGCAAGCATCAGAGATCGGGATTGTGTTGGCAAGACGACTTTGGATTCATGCATTGTCGATATCCATGGATAGCCTGAGCATGCTATGTTCTGATCACATGTCTCCCAGGCCCTCGCAACAAGATATGTCTCAGATCCAGCCAGCAGTAAGTCAGCCCTGTATCCGTAGTCCAGTCCGTCTTTGCAGCAGTTCGGAGACTGGGCTCCTATGCCCGCGAGTACAAAATCCTTTATGTCATTGCCGAGTTGCGATATTTCGATTCCCACCTCGACCCTTTTTGTAGAAAAATACGTGTCTGATTGGTGGTAGGCTCCTGAATAGTACGTGGGCTTTGCCAGCATGCCTTCTTCGGGATGTGTTGAAAGGTCCATCGGGGCGTCAAGGTAGGGATGCACTGCGGTGGCGGCAAAGATCCCTAGCATCAATGGAAATATCAGCGATGAGAATCTCGCATCTCCCATCCTTGGCAGCCCTTGTGTCGCGGCTTTCATACCCAGTAGCGCGGTAGGCACTCCACCGGCTAGCATTATTAGTAGCACCGGCGCAGCCGATGGACGAATCCCAACGAACAATGCAGAAAGCACAGCCCAGGCACCAACTACGGAATACAATGCATATTTCATTTTGTAACCCGCCATGAGGTAACAAACAATCCCAGAAAAAAAGAAAGGAACCGTCGGAGCAAAACCCAGTACGATCAGCCCTGTCCCATCAGCCATGAATGTGGCGAACAAAAGCCCGGTCGGAAAGTAGCCGACAAGAACTGCAGCGATCGCGCCAAACAGCACGGTTTCACGCCCCATCTCTCCAGTCCGGTTATCGTTTTTCATCGATCTCTTGCCCATGAAAAGGCCCATAGATGCCGCCGTAAACAACAACGTTGCCAATCGGATTCCACCGGCGCCGTCCGGACCGGCATAGTAGCATTGCCGCGTGTCGCAAAGATGGTAAAGTGAGTAGGTCAGTACAGCGATAATGATCGCGATCATGCCCGCGGAGAGATAGAGTCTTGATCCGTGGAATGCCCTGCCGAGTACAAACCCCAGTGCGAGCTCTGATGCAAGAAAGACCCAAAGGCGGGCGCCCGAGAACGCGAAGAAAGAAGGTTCCCGATTAAGGTAGAGGTAGAAGGTGAACGATTCGAACGCAACAGGCAGAACGATCATCCCGGCGCAACTCAGAGCAACTGTTGTCCGACTGCCCAGCACCATCATAACATCAGGGCGAGCGGATTTATCGCTTGCTCACTCTTGGCGAGTCCCCAAAGTGACTCCTTTAGATGCGTGTATATTGTCTGCAATTTCTCAAAGGAATGACAAGCGATGTCAGCGTTCTTGCGACGTCGGCCTTACCAAGATTTCATTCACGTTTACGTGATCAGGTGACTCTACCGCGAACAGAATGGCATTTGCGATGTCTTCGGCGCGCAGCGCTTCCATCTGCTTTGTTGCTTCAACAAATTTTTCAAGTGACTTGTCGGTTATCGTATTCGTCAGCTCAGTCGCAACGACGCCAGGCTCGATGCAGGTGACGCGTATGTTCGCTCTCTGGCTCAGCTCCAGTCTGAGCCCTTCGCTAAAAGCTGTGATGGCATGCTTTGTGGCGCAATAGACGCTGCCCGCAGGAAAGACTATTCTCCCTGCCACTGAAGAGATATTTACAATGTGTCCTGATTTCTTGCTCAACATGTGTGGGACCGTAGCTGCTGTGCAGTACAGTACTCCCTTTATGTTGACGTCGATCATCTTATCCCACTCGTCCACCTTCATGCTCTTGAAGAAGCTCAGTGGCATGAGGCCTGCGTTGTTGACGAGAATGTCAACAGTGCCCCATCTCTTGATGACAGCATCGACAAATGAGTCGCACTCGGCTTTTTTTGTAACGTCCAGCCTTTGAGTTAGAATTTCTCCACCGTTCTTTGTAACTTCGCTTTCAAGAGATCCCAGCCTGTCCGTGCGCCTTGCCCCCGCTGCCACTCTGGCGCCCGCCTTCGACAACGCAAGACAGGTCGCGTACCCGATGCCGCTGCTGGCGCCCGTAACGATTGCCACCTTGCCACGTATCATTCTATGTCATGGAAAATCGCTTGTTGTAATAATATCTTTTTGCAGGATGAAAAATTTAAGTATGGAGTTCGCTCTTCTATTGGCGTGAGCCTGGACGACAGAGACGAGCTTAACTACCTGTGGACCAAAGTCAAATTTATCCAGAAATACATGCGCAAGACAGGCTCGACTTATGAGGTAGCAGAGCGCGAATTTCATGGCTGGATCGAAGGGCTGATGGACAGCAGGATAGAGCTCGCAAACAAGATGTTGAACTCCCGGCTCTAGACGCTTTGCTCCTGTTGCTGAATCTTTTGCTTTCTGGCCATAAAAAGTAGCAGCGCCCCGAACATCGCGAGAACAATCGCAAGCCCTAGCGCGCCGCCATTCGGGACGGCAACAAAATATGCAACCGAAAAGGCAAAGCACGTTGCTGCCTGCAACAAAAACGACATAACCTGGCGCATGCCGGTCTTTTTGGCAATGTATCCGATTGCAAAGAAAACCGCGGCAGGATAGATGGTCAGCAGGATAAACTGGTCTATGTCGATCCCAAGATGGACCATCGCCCAGACCAAAGTTAGGCGGGCGCTAATAATAATTTTCTTTTTGGCGGCGGCTCCTAAAGCTTGAGGTCGATGGCATGACTGCCGCTATCACGTTTGCACATGCACTTCAAGGGCAACTCCGCTTTCGATTATTGAACGCGCGTTTTCAAAAGGAAGGGTTGCCACGTCTTCCTGCTGGAAGGGACCGTACTTGTTCATGTCGACGCCTACGAATGACTCCATCGACTTGACGAACCTGACGACTATCTGCCTGCTTCGGACTTTGACTGAAATGGATTCTAGCACCTTGGTCCTTCCCTTCACCGTAGCCGCGATTACTTCGTTGGACCTGCGGTCGGATTCCCTTCTGCTGTCGAGCACGTACTTTTCCTCGTCCGTAAGCTTTGAGTAGTCAAGAGGTTCGATGTTTGCGCGAATCTTGCGCAGCCGAATCTCCAGCAGGAGCGTGGCAGAGCCCGCAAGAAGATCTACCATTCGATCCCTTATTTTCGCCTCGATACCTTCGTACCCCTGTCCCCTGAGGCTTCCTACAGCCGCAGCTAGTCTCTGATATGTGCCCGGCTCGATCGCCTGAAGGGAGCTTGATTCGAGTTCCGCCCTGAGCAGCCGGTAAACTTCCTTTAGCGTATAGCTGCCGGCTACGGCCTCGGCCTCGCTGCTCTTTTGCTGACCAGACATTTTGGATCGCCAACAATCCTTAAATTGTAGGATTCTAGAGTCCTATTTCTGGGGTATTCCGGTTGCCTTATAAATTAGTCGACGGCAGGATTGAGCCACAGGCGTTTTCCGCCGATGCAGTCATCAAGAAACTCAAAGTGGATAATATCAAGTTCCTCGATCTTCAGTTCACCAGCCTCTTTGGGAGGTTTCATCATACGACGATGGACTCGAAGATGTTCCGGATCGAGGATTTCACTGACGGGCTTCCAAAACTCGACGGTTCCTCGATCAGGGGCTTTACAGAAATCCAAGAGTCTGACCTTATCATCAGGCCTGACCCTTCCACCTACGCCACTGTTCCGTGGATCGGCACGCCAACCGCAAGGCTGATCTGCGACATTCTGAGCGGCGGCAGCAAGCGTGAAACATTTCCCCGTGACCCGAGAGGCATCGCGAAAAAGGCCGAAAAATACCTTTCCGAACAAGGTTACGAAACTTCCTACTGGGGTCCCGAGATTGAATTCTTTGCCTTTGACAAGCTTGAAGTAAACACTATGACGCCCTACCAAGGGCAGAGTTACCACATCGCATCCAAGGAGGCGCCATGGTCCACAGACAGCGTAGGTTATGCTCTCAGGCTGAAGGAAGGTTACCTTCCAAGCGCTCCGGGGGACACCCTCATGGAGTACCGCAACGAATGCGTGGACGTCCTGACGAACAATTTTGGCATCTTGTGCGACGCGCATCACCATGAAGTGGCAACCGCCGGCCAGTGCGAGATCGACATCAGGTACGACAGCCTTCTCAATGCCGCCGACTCGGTCCAGAGCTACAAATACATCGTCAAGAACATCGCAAAGAAGCACAACATGATTGCGACCATGATGCCCAAGCCGATTGCGCTTGACAACGGATCCGGCATGCACGTCAACGTCAGCATCTGGAACAAAGGAAAGAACCTCTTTTATGACTCATCCGACGACTATGCCGAGCTGTCCCAGATGGCACGGTACTTTGGCGGCGGCATCATGGAACACGCACATGCTATTGCAGCCATTGTGGCACCCACCACAAACTCATACAGGAGGCTCGTGCCGGGATACGAAGCCCCGGTTTATGTCGCCTGGAGCACAGGAAACAGGTCTGCGATAATCAGGATTCCAGCCCACTACAAGGGCGCCAAGTTTTCGCACCTGAAGCGCATCGAGTTCAGGGCTCCTGACCCGTCGTGCAACCCGTACCTTGCATTCTCCGCCATCCTTGCGGCCGGCCTAGACGGGATTAAGAAGAAAAAGTCGATCGGCGACCCGGTCAACGAGGACATTTTCAAGATGACTACAAAGAGAAGGCGCGAGCTGGGAATAACGCAGCTCCCCGCCAGCCTAAGGGAAGCCTACGAGCAGCTGCAAAGCGATAACGCGTTCCTAAAGCCGGTCTTTGACAATGAAACCATAGACAGGATAGTGGAGCATGAAGAAAAGGAGCACGTAGAGATCGCAGTAAGGCCCCACCCCCACGAGTTCTCGATGTACGCCGATGTCTAGGATAGAAGAAAACAACTCATTCGATGGGAGTCCTTCAAGAGAATCCTGCAGGTGACTGAGTACATGAGAGGGCTAGGATTCTCTCTCAAACACAATCGATATTGCGTGGTGGTACAACTCAAATAGTGTGGGAAGAAGAGCCTCGGGTTCCGCACTTGCGATGATGGCCGCGTTGCTGATCTCCGGCTATGCAGCCCAAGCCCAAGCGGCCCAGATAGACGCGTCGTTGATCCCAGAATACGACAGGGCAGTCGGGACGTTCACCGGTTTGAAAGTTGTCCAAATTCGGTACGAACCCGAAAGTGCGGCTTCCGAACTTTTCGACGGCCGGACCGAGCGGGTCGAATTTTCTGTAGAAGGGACGAATTCTAGCGGCATTAGCGGCCTGATTTCCGCTGTCAACCGGGCCCTGGTTGCGGAAGAAAGCCCTGCCCAGATCTCCAGCGCGAACGTCACATACTCTGGCGTGTTCAGGGGCTCGCCCGATAGGCTGCTGCTCACCTACCGTGTGGAGCTGACATCGACTTTCAGCGGCTTCAAGCTCGACTCAAATGCCACGGACAGGATACCGATGGATATCAACTGGAGAGGGTTCACTGTCAATGGGCCGGTGGTAATAGAGTCTCCGGAGTTCGGCCTAGTGAACATTAATCAACCGATAGGGCTTCTCGAACCCACCTTCCCTGATTTCGCAGAAAAGCTCTTGCAGACCGAGGCGAGTTCCATACTGTTAGAGCCGATATTGGACTTCGAGGAAATCGGAGCAACGGGCATAGAAAAGTGGCACTTCCTGTTTGACCCGACCTTCTCGCTGACCGGCTCCAAGGGGATCCTTAGGGGAGACATCGGGAGCGCGAAGGTATTATCGGTGTATTCACTTGGAGAATGCAGCATCAGGGAAGGGTGCCCGCTTCCGAAGGAAGGCGATGCCAGCGTTACGGTGGACGGTAGCGAGCTGGATGTGCACTTTACTACACCAACGCCGAACTCGCAGATAGAGATCGCCGGCTTTACCAGCATCGAGCAGGCAGGAGCTCACCAGATACTGAGGGTGACAATGGAAGAGCGAGACGCCGGGATCCCGGTGTTCACCATCCAGGTACTCTTGGTCCTGGGCGGCATGATGGGCGCGATCGCATTCTTTGTGCTGGTCAAGTCAAGAAAGTGATTGCTAACTTTTCCACCGTTCAGCGATCCCGGTCCACCAGGCGCGATAGGGATTTGCATCTGCTCCGATCTCATCCTTTATCCGGTGCTCAATAGAATAAAACATGTTTTCCATCGCGTCGCTGCCTCCATCGGTGTAAAGCTCAAGGCCGATTTCCCTGACCCGCGCCTTCTTTGCACCGAGCTCCGGAGACTGGGGGTTCTGAATACAAAATGTGAGAAGATCGTACAGCTCTTCTTCAAGGTACGCATCCACCTGAATCAGTCCAGCCTCTTGATAATGTGGTAGCCAAACTCCGTTCGGACCGGCTCGGACATCTGTCCCTTTTCAAGTTTGAACGCCGCATCTTCGAAAGGTCTGACCATCATTCCCCTGCCAAAATAACCGAGGTCTCCTCCCCTCTTGCCGCTTCCTTTGTCAATGGAGAGCTCCCTCGCAAGATTTGCAAAGCTTTCTCCTTTTCCCACCCGTTCAAGGACCGCAAGCGCTTCGCTCTGCTTCTGAACCAGTATGTGGGAGCACTTGATCTTGCCAGCCATCCGTGAAGCATTCAGGTTGGCGAAGAATAAACTTTTTCCTTTGAGCACCGGCATTCTTTCGATGCGAAATCAAGATATAATCGCCTGCAACTAGCAGGAACAGATTGGCAGGCGAAGAAGAATCTGCGTCTTCTGCCTCTTCCATACCGTTCCCCACGCTGACGATCTTGTATCTTCCTGCAGAGGCGATGGCGGTCGTGGAGGATGTGAGTCAAAAGTACTCCAACTGCACTGTCGAGGACTGTGTTGGGTTCTTTCATGGAACCCAGAGGACGTACAAGAAAATAACCATTTGGAGTCAGGGAATTGACAGCCTGTGGCTCAACGCCGTAGTAGCCAAAGTGAAGGAGCTGGCGGGCGTAGATTTCGTCACGCTTGTATCCGGCGGCATGATGCACGTTCTCTAGGTTGAAACGGGTGCCTGGTTATGCATCCTCAAATACGGGATTTGACCATTATCGCGGCATGGAAGGGGAAGAAAAGATAAAGCGCTGCCCGATATGCGGATGTACCGAGCACAAGCTGATAGGCTGCGGAAGGCACTGGGGCAAACACAAGCCCGGTCCGGACGGCAGATGCGAGGAGCGTCACTTTAGCTCGTAAAGCGCCAGAGAGAGCTTGAATGCAAGCCTGTCGTCAGTCGCCACCGCAAGCGGGGTGACGTATTTTTCGGTTTCTTCCTTGTACCTTGCAGCCCGCATTGCCTTGCCTTTCATAGAACGGACCCCGTCGAGCCTGTCGGCGAGCTTTACGTACTTTGCGTCCTTTGGTGCCTGAGATATTTTCTTAAAGTACTGCTCCAGAATTTCGTCCTTATCTTCCGCGCGGACCTTTGGCTCTGTGGCTGCACGCACTATGGAATGGACGCGCTCGCCATATTCCTTGATATCCTCATCTGCAGCTTCCAAGGCGTCGTGCAGCAGGGCAGCGCAGGCAAGCTCGCAATCGCGCAGCTGGAGCTCTTCCACAAGGATCGTCGCCACTCTCAGCGGGTGGTTGATGTACGGCTCGCTCTTGTTGAATAGCTGGCCCCGATGAATCTTTGTGGCAAGCCCAAAAGCCCGTGTAAGCTTGACCACGTCGTCAGTGTTTTCAAACGACCTTAGCAGCCTGGCAAAGCCGGCCTTTGGAAAATCAGTATTGGCATCCATGTTCAACGACCCATCCTATGATGGCTTTTGTATAAAAACGGATGGGGTGGCAGCAGCCCGCAACACATCACATACATAAGATATTGTAGCAGAAAAATCTATTATCCTAGTGCGGAGAAGCTAAAGGTAGACATGACATTCGGAAGGTCGGCGCCTGCTGCGCTTGTCGCATTGCTGCTGGCGGTGTCAGCCGGCATTCCTGCGGTCATTGCCGAAGACGCGATTACGTTTGAGTCGTGGGACTTTCGCGCCTCAGGCAACATACTCGCCATGTCCACATTGAAGGACGTTACCGGCGACGGCGTTGATGATCTTGTTGTCGCGGCGCTGGATAGGTCGGTTTACCTTGTGGACGGGGTATCCGGAGAGAAGGTTTGGAGCTATACTGCCAATAAATTCTACAACTGGCATGCTATAGCGTCTTGGCCGGCCATCGACGCAGATGTCAATGGCAAGTCAGACGTCGTCGTCAGCACTAAAGACAGGCTCGTCATGCTTTTGGACGGGGCTAAAGGCAAGCAGCTGTGGGCATTCAACGTGACTGACAGCCTCTACACCCCGGGTGGCGCCTGTTCTCTCTCGCTGCGCTCGATTCACATCGCTTCTGATATCGATGGTGACGGAGTGCCGGACGTGGTCGCAGTATCCGGCACTGGCGACAGCTGTGCCCAGAACGACAAGTTCACGGTGCTCGCGCTCAGCGCAAAGGACGGCGAGACGCTGTGGGAATATGTGCACGACGAAGACTATCATGGCCTAAAGGACGGGACAGTAGGCAGCAGTCCCGCTGTCGTCATTGACTTTAACAATGATGGCACTAGGGACGTTGCGGTGGCAGACGACCAGGGATCACTTCATGTCGTTAACGGCCTGACGGGCAGCGAACTGCGAAGCACAAAGGTCGGCGTATTTGGCGCAATCTGGAACTTTGTCGAAATCCCGGACATCTCGGCCGACGGGCAGCCCGATGCCATAGCCTTTGAATTCATCGACGGGGAAGGCGGCCCCGACTACGCAAGCATTGACGCCATAGACCTGGTTAAATCCAGGGTTATCTGGCAGGCCAAAATAGGAGACGGGCTGTACAACAGTGGAGCCCTCTACTCTGGCGCGTGGATGAACGATGCCGCTTCTTCCGGCGCTTCCAGCGCAACTACGTATTTCGCGGTCACGCAGAGGATTCACGATGCTCTCGACCTAGTCCTTCTCGACATAGGAACAGGTCAGCAGATCTGGAAATTCCGCCTTGGAGAGGAGCAGAGCAGAAATGATTTGGAAAAGCGATACCCCGTTGCCAGGATTGCCGATTCATCAGGGGGCAATAACGACGAATTGGCGGTCGGATCGATTGACTCAAAGCTCCACCTGCTCGACCCTGCCAGCGGCGCGACGATATGGTCTCATCCTATCAACGGCGAGATCAGCGGGATAACTTTCATCGCCGCTCATGAAGGCCAGAAGTATATTCTGGTCGAGGACGTGTATTTCGGGATCCGAGCACTATCCAGGCAGACAACAATACCGACAGAGCTTTCGATAGAGTCTTCGTCGAAAACTGTCATCGAGTCTTCCAGGCTCGTAATTACTGGCACGGTCTCTCCTCCGTTCCCCGGCGAAATAGTCCAGATACGCTATGTGGATCCTTCTGGATCCGTAACCACAAAGACTCTGGTGCTGGACAGAGACGGGACGTACACCGACGTGATCGAGCCGGAGAAGATAGGCAGCTGGAAGGTGAGTGCAGAATTTAAGGGCGAGGGATTTTACCTTGACTCAAAGAGTCCGACGATTGACTTCACGGTGATAGAGGAGGTGGAGGCCTCCGTATTTACACTCAGGGTTAGGGGAGACAATCAGGCCGAGATATCTTACCCAATACTTTACCACATAGACGGCGGTCAGGTGACTGCAATGGGCGTGGATAAGGAGGAAAGGTCATTGGAGATCGCAATCAACCCGATGTCACCAGACGGCGGCCTGTTGATGGTGGAGCTGCCAAGGAGCGTAATCGACGCCGCGGGATCCAGCTTCCAGGTCTTAGTGGACGGCAGGGCTGCTGATTTCGAAGAGATAAAGACTGACAGCAGCATGCGCTCACTGTCGATACCCTTTGAAGAGAACTCGAATCGGGTAGTGATAATCGGGACCTATATCGTTCCAGAATTTTCGTCATTCGCTCCGGCCTTGCTCGCTGCGGTAATGGCATTAGTTCTCGCTGTGGGAATGCGCGGCAGGCTCAACTTGAGAACATAGAAAGGATCTTGAGCTCCGAGGCAGGCTGGCTCGCGATACTAAATAATGTAAAAAACTAGGAAATTGATGGATGCCTCTGCATGGCTGCTACCAAATAGAGGCGTCTTTGCAAGTTCCTCTACATGCTAGACGAGGAGCTAGAGCTCTCGTCCATGCTTCTGTACTCGCTATAGCTGGGTTCATCCGGATTGTACGAGCCCATCGGTTTTTCCTGCTGTGTGGTGTCTGATGCAAACGTGGTCACGTCCGGAGACGTGTCAGAAGTCATCACCGGGGCCGGCTCGGAATACGAAACCCTGCTTGGAACACTCTTCTTTCTGGCAGCCGCCTTTTTCTTTTTCGCGGCGCCTTTGCGCGCCTTGGATTTTGTCGCCTTTCTCGCCTTCTTTCCCTTAGAGAGCTTAGCCTGCTTGCCCTTTCGCTTTCCCTTCTTTTTGGCTTTGGCTTTTGCCATACGGATAGGATAAAATGAATACTTGTTCTTATAGTTGTTCTTTTCCACATCAGATTCCGGAAAAACATCAGCTAGAAGATCTGGGACGCAAGAACAATCGAATCTCAATTCGATATATCGCTAGCGACACGCATTGACGCTAATTGGCGGCATGGAGAATATTACGCGCGGTGATTACTATTGATCAAGAGAAAATTTTCGTTTGGTAAAGTCACTAGGAGTTCTGACTCGGACGGAACAAGACATAATAATTGATCAAGGGCACAATCTCCAGGGCTCTTGGCTGACAGCAAAGGCTACTATGCAATTCTTGGAATTCCGGAACGGTCCGGCTACCAGGAGATAAAGCGGTCATATAGGAGGATGGCAAGGTATTACCACCCCGACAGGAACCGCTCGGCATACGCGGAAGACATGATCAAAAGGATAAACGCTGCATTCGAGGTCCTTTCGGACGAGACTAAGAGAACTCATTACGACAGATCGGAATACGAGGTTTCAGAAGAGCCCGTCCCTGAGCCACAGACCTATTCGGTGAACGTCGGCGCTGGTGTGTCAAGGCAGGCTCGAGGCAGCGTGCAGGAAGGCGTGTTTGCAGACTTTTTCAACGGGACTGCTTTTCTGGACACCCCGAAGGGCCGGTTCCACATCACCGTCGAGCCTTCGCTGTGCATGGCATTTGGAAGCTGTGAAACCCTTGCGCCAAAGGTTTTTTCCGTTGAAAAGAACAAGAGAGTGAACCCCAAGGCAAAGGTGGAATGCGAAACATGCGCAGACTATGACAGCAT
>CAZNOV010000001.1:35372-39574 GCA_964574725.1 uncultured Nitrososphaera sp.
CCCGGTGACCCGGAGCTTGTTACCGTCCGGGCAGCAAATATCATCAAGAGCGCAGAAGTGATATTTGCGCCCACCGCAAGGGAGGGCAAGCCCAGCATCGCGCTCACTGTCGTTGAAAAATACATCGACAAGTCCGCAAAGAAGGTGAGCCTTGTGTTCCCGATGGTAAAGGACAAAGACTCCCTGAAGGAATACTGGAAGAGAAACGCCGAGGAAATAGCAAGCGCGGTAAGGTCGGGCAAAAGAGTGGTTTACCTCACGGTCGGCGACCCGGCACTTTACAGCACGTGGATCTATATCCATCGCGAGATAAGGAAAAACCACACCGACATAAAAGTCGAGATCGTTCCGGGGATCGCCTCCATATTCGCAGTGGCTGCAAACGCGCAGATCAGCTTGGCGGAGGGCGATGAAACCGTTGCAGTGGTCCCGGCCTGTTATGACCTTGACCGCGTCAGAAAGGCGGCTGGCGCATGCGACACCGTGATATTTCTCAAGGACGGGCGATACTTTGACAGCGTTATAGAGACGCTTGGTCAGACTGGATTTCCGGGTGGGGCGACGATTGCGATCGCGCAGAATGTATCAGACAGAGGTGAGATACTTGAAGTGAGGAAATTGTCTGAACTGCTCGGCAAGAAGGGTCCCACAGAAAAGTACTTTTCCATAATGGTGGCAAAAAAGAATGCCGAAAAAGAATAGAACGGTCTACTTTGTCGGATCGGGCCCCGGTGATCCTGAGCTGATCACGCTAAAGGCAAAGAAGCTGGTCGAGGCGGCAGACGTCATTGTGTATTCAGGGTCGCTGCTAAATCCCAAAATTCTAGAGTACGCGAAGAATGGCGCCCAGCTGCACGATGCTGCGCTGATCGACAGGGAAAAGATATACCAGATCCTCCGCGACTCGGCACACCAGGACAAGCTGGCCATAAGGTTCCATGATGGCGACCCCGCGCTGTTCAGCACGATAAGAGAGCAGATAGACAAGCTTGAGGCCGACGGAATTCAGTGCAAGGTGGTACCGGGGGTGACGGCGATTCTCGGCGCGGCAGCCGACCTAAAGTTGGAGCTGACGCTGCCCGGCGTTACACAGAGCCTGATAATTACCAGGGCTGAGCTGAGGACTCCGGTTCCCCCGAGGGAGTCGATAGCTGAACTCGCCCGGCACGGCGCCACGATGGCGTTTTATCTTAGCGTTCACCTGATACGCGACGTGGTAAAGGAGCTTTTGAAGGGGGGAGTGTATACTGAAAAGACGCCGGCAGCCGTCGTATACAGGGCGACGTGGGATGACGAAAAAATAGTCAGGGGAACCCTCGGCGACATTGCAAGAAAGACAAGCGAGGCAAGGATTGTAAAGACCGCCCTAATTATAGTCGGGGACGCCATTTCACCGGCAAAATACGAATACTCCAAGGTTTACGATGCAGGGTTTACGCACGGATACCGAAAGGCAGCAAAGGGAAAAAAAGAAGAAGTTGGGTAGGGATTTTCTACGGTCTTCTCGCCCACATGCTCACCAATGTAGTGCTGATGCCCGCTCCTGCGGCTCCGCTTATGGTGGCAAATACCAAGGCTTCATCCAGCACTATCGTCGGCAGCCACGCTGCGATTAGGGGCGATGCTAGGAACGTTAGGAACCCTATTAGAAATCCTACCGCTCCAAAGATTGCGAGTACGGATACTCTTGACGCCATATTCTATCACTATTGCTGGTTACTCTCCGAGTCCGAAATCCTGATTCCGGAGCTTGGGATTGAAGGGAACCTGTCCGTCACTTTCTGCTCTGCCACGGCCGAAGCTTCCATCATTATTTGATCAATATCTCCACTTGAACCGGTATTGATCTCGACTCCGAGGCCGTTGCTCTGGAGAGATTCGGTCATGATTCCGGTAAGAAGCGTCTGCATGTTGTTGATCTCGCTATCTGCGCCGGGTACGAACCTTCCGAGGCTAGGCTTCAGGTTCTTGATAGAAGACATCGCTGGCCCTATTGCTACCATGGCATCTCCAAGGTCGTGAATAGTTGAAAGCCTCATCGAGACCTGCTCCAGCGCCAGCTTGGCCTGGCCGAGCGTGCGAGATATCTTGCGGACCTCTGCCAGCTCGTTTGAGAGAACCTTGGCGCTGTCGTTATCGTGTCTCTGCATGGCGTCGACCACTTTGCGGAAAAGAGAAGCGTCCCTCTCGTTCAGCTTTGTGATCATCGTGTCTAACTTTGACGACTGCAACTGTAGCTTGTTAACCGCCGCCTCGATCCGTGGTTTCAGCGGACCCTGTGGGGCCAGTGCTTCTTTGAGCTTGTCGCTGGCCGTCACTCGGCTCTGGTTGCTCCAGTTCTTGTCAAAACCGGTCATGCCCATCCCTGAATAGATTTGCTATTAATTGCGGGTGTGCAATCCAGTAAACTATGGTGTTAACAATTGAGCTACTCGCGTAATCTCATTTAAGCGGCAGTCGGAACAGCTCTTTCTGGCTCACGGAAGCCCACGCGCCCATCCCTCCTGGAGTGCCCCCGCTCTCTCCAGTCCCCGTGATTTCGCTCACCACAATCTCGCTAGGTGCCATCGGAGGCCATATCATGGCAACATACTCCCCGACCTTACCTGCCTCTTGAAGGGAAGCGGGATGCATGTTCTCCTTCCTGAACTTGCCTTCAAGCCTCTCCTTTACGCCTTCGACGAGTTGCCTCTGGCCATGGACGATAAGATAGACCTTCTTTGAGCTGTCTATTTGAGACATTTGGGCGGGTTCAGAGAACTTTAAAGCACGATAAATGTCTTGTTGTCCGTACCCTTGATTGTGTCGGACTCGTACATGGCAATGGTATTGCCGGACAACATTGCAAAGCGCATCTTGGACTTTATCGCCGGACGCCGGGCTTTCCCCTTTGTCGCACGCGACGAGCTGGTGTGCCTGATGTACCTGTACGGAAAGAATGGAGCGGTGAAAAACCAGAGCGACGTTGCTGAAGCAGGAGGGCTTGCGCAGCGAACCGCTGCGCAGCTGGGTCAGGAAATCGACATCTATATGAACAGCTCGGCAGGCAAGCTCGACTCTGAGTATGTCAGGAGCAAGTATCTCAACAGGCAGCTTCAGCTCGCAGTAGAGAAAAAGAATGCCGATGGGAGGATTTCAGGCGATCCCGCTGTCATCGCCGACTGCTTTGCACAGCACGCGGCATATCACAGGCAGGAATATTTCTTTGAGCTTTATGGGCCGCTCAAGGAATCAGAGCTGACCGCCGACATTCGCGGCTCCCTGACGGACAGGATGGTCCTGGTCTGCTACAACAGAAAGTCTGCCCGCGAAACAGGGCTTTCACACCCGCTGACTCCAGTGTACGTGTGGTTCAGGGATCAGACCGGTGCAAAGCCGTGATAGTACGGCACTTGCGACATGTCTTCCTGGGGCAACTGCATAATTGATATCAGGTGCCCGTCAGGATCCTTTATGATTGTGTGGTTGCCAAAGGGCTCCTTCTTTGGCTTTTTGTAGAACTTTACTTTCTTCTTTTTCAGACCGTTGCAGACGTCGTCAAAGTCGCTCACGCTAAAGCCAACGAGCATGCTGTTGTTCTTCTTGAATCGCTTTTTCTTGGAGGGGTGGAGCGCAATGACGGTGCCGCTCTTTGAGAACTCGGTCCAGTCTTTGGATTTCACCTTTAGTTCCATGCCAAGGATGTCCCGGTAAAATGTGGTAGATCGCTTCATGTCGGATACGAGCAGTATAACGGCTCCTATTCGGTTGAACATCGGGATTTTGATAATCCTCCAGAAATATAATGCATGCTAAAACACAGGCATGGCGGTTCGCGGATTGCCTCAGGTTGTGCACCGCCTGGAGTCAGGAATTTCTGAAGAGCCTCACCAGTTTTGCCATCAGGTTAATTGCAAGGAAGAATGTTGCCCACGCGATGATAGAACTTAACATTGATGCTGTATAAGGCTCCGCTCCAAACTGTAGAATTTCGTATTGCGACAGTACTCTGGTTATTGAGAATATTATTTCTGAAACAGAAAAAGCGGCAAACAGCTTCTTGATGTCCCGGCGTAACTGTGCGGTGTCTTTCCTTCCGGTTGCAGGATCGACATACTTTTGCTTGTTGTCGCGATAGTACAGTGCTGCAAAAAGTGGAAGGTACACCGCATATTCCGTAGCCAACGCTACAGCAGAATTTGCCAGTGCATCGTCATTGTAGC
>CAZNOV010000002.1:0-29668 GCA_964574725.1 uncultured Nitrososphaera sp.
ATGCCATTGCGTTCAAAAAGTCGCGAATGCAGGCCGCAGAAGGGAGGCAGAGGCGACAAAAGGAAGCAGATGATCGCCGGGCAGCTAGACATGAAGCCATTCAGGAACGCGCGAAGCGCGACAAGGAATATCAAGAGCGGTGGAACGCGTTGAAGGAAGCGGCCCTCAAGAAGATGTCGAGCGGCGAAAAGCTCACGTTTGATGAAATGAAACTAATATTCGGCGACTCTGGTCCCGATTGAACCTTACTAGATACGTTTTTGTGGCGGCCACAATTTAGAGAATTCCTGATGTCGGCAGAGAAGATCGAATACACAGGCAAGGTCTATGTCTACAGCAGCGGGATGCCTGTCGAGCATATCGCACTTGCACGGGAAAAGTTGGCAGAATACGGCGTCAGCGCAGACGACATCGTTGTTATTGAGGTCCCGGAGGGGGTGCCAGAGGGCTCTGTAATGGTTACGGTGTGGCCGCACTATCTATCAGTGGCAAGGGTCAAGCGCGTCAGAGACGGATCGATTTACGCTCCGCAGCTCTTCAACATCCAATTGTAATCCAAAACAATAAATCTTGTAGGACGATAATTCACGTAATGGATGCTGACGTTCTTTTGCAAGCGTGAACGCCACGGGGACTGCCCGGGCGAATGGCCCATGAACGAAGCCTGCGGACCAAACCACGATTGCTCGTTCGACGTCAAACTCGCAAAATGCCAGTGCGACTGCCACCTCAAGAAGTAGATAGTTCTAGGTAACCTTTAATTGAGCTAACATGATCATTCGATTTGGATAAAGGCAGGTAAATGTTAGGCTTTTCTTCATTTGTGTCCCAGCTAGAAGGCCTGTTCGGCGGGTCTGATTTCGATCCCACCAGTCCTTGGATGTGGGTCTACATTCTTTCTCTCGCGGTCATTCCGTTTTTCATGATGTATGCGCAAAAGTTCCAGTCGCGCATTATTTTGAACGAAATATCTCATTCGCTCGTAAAACTGAAGACAATGAAGGAGCACGCTAGAGGGGAGGCGATCGACTATGTCAAGGCTTCTATGAAGCCGTCGGCGGATGCTGGTGCCGGCGTCGACAGGCTTTTGGAATACTTCACCATAATGCCGGTCGACCTTGATCCGAGCGGCATAGTTCGCAAGCTGGACCACATCATGCGTACAAGGGACGACAGGATGCGCGCCGAGGTAAGAAAACTGTGCGGGAAAGCAAGCGAACAGGATCTTTCAAGAATGGAAAACATTCTGGAGGCAGCGACTGCACTCAACATGATCTACAAAGTTGTAAGACACTTTTACTTGATGGGCAAGCGGACCACCAGCATGTTCGTGCTGGTTCAGCTTCAGATGGTCATGCCACTCTTGCTCGAGGAGGCCGAGGCGCTTCAGAAGGCGATAGGAGCCTTCAAGGTGGGGCAGCCAATTGGCGACAGCATAGGCCCTATGGTGCTAGGCAGGATGATGCTCGGAAAGGAGAAGAAAATGGCCGCAAAAGAGACCGTCTGGAGTGAAGGCGACTACAAGGGCAGGAAGCTCTACCTGCTCAAGGCAGAAGGTCCGAACGGCACCGTTGGAAGGCCGGGGGAAGCGATAGGCAGGCTCGCCGGTGACCTTGGCATCAAGATTGACGCGATAATAATGATAGACGCCGCATTAAAGCTGGAAGGTGAGCGAACTGGTGATATTGCCGAAGGTATCGGCGCCGCGATAGGTGGCATAGGCGTGGAAAAGTATCAGATCGAGGAAGTGGCAACGAAACTTGGTGTTCCGTTATACGCGATAATAATCAAACAATCGGTTCAAGACGCGATCACAATAATGCGGAAGGAGATTGCAGATTCGTTTGAGAAAGTGACCAACACGATCTACTCTGTTGTTGAGGACAAAACATCCGAAGGGCAGTCGGTTCTGATCGTCGGCGTGGGAAACACTCTGGGGGTGGGCCAGTAGCAGATGCTGTTTAGGAAGAAAAAGGAAGTCAAGCCGGAGATATTCACAGAGGAAACCTGCCAGTCATGCGGCGAAAAATCTAGAAGAGATTTCAAAGAAGGCGACTATATCTATGGCGCCGGCGCCAAATGCGAGAAATGCTCGGCTTCTGTCACCCTTATCAGCGCCATTTACGGCGAGTATCCACCCGAGATCAACAAGTCCTAGAGCGTGATGACGTTAACACCTGATTCAGTCGGGATCAGCGTATGCTCTGCCTGTACGACCTTTTTCCCGTGACCCTCCACCAATATTGGGTAAGCATGCAAATTCTTTTTCTTCACCAGAAAATCTACTAGCTGCCTTGCTTGCCTGTCGTCGTACACATCGGTCAGCCACCGCAACGCAAACGGGAGCGTTCTATATCTGCTCCATATGAGTTCTAGGAGCGTATCAGCATCCTTTTCCTTGACGGGCTTACGGGAGGTTATCCCAAAGATGTTCCTCACTTTTCCATCGTAAACGATTCCCTGACCGTCTTTGGTGGTTACGAAAGGCTCTATGGCATACGCTTCGTTGGGAAGCAGCGCAAAGGATGATCCTCTGGTCCAGATATTCGGTATGGATCTCCCCGCGTGGACTGTATACTGCTCGAGGGAATGGCCGCTGAGGTTTTGTATCGGCCTGAAACCAAACTTGTTGATGGTCGTCTCGATGACCCTGCCGATGTCACTTGCTTTGGTGTTCGCTCTGGCAATGCGCACCGCCTCGCCTAGCGCCCCTTCGGCCGCCTTGACAAGCGGTTCGAACTTTGGGTCGTAGCAAACGGTGACGGCAGTGTCCGCGATGTACCCGTCGACCTGAACACCTATGTCGATCTTGAGCACGTCGCCCTCCTTAACCACGGCAGTATCGTTTGGTTCAGCAGTGTAGTGCGCAGCGATCTCGTTAAGGCTAACATTGACTGGAAACGCCGGCTGGGCATCCAAGGTCTTTATTTGAGATTCGGCAGACTGGCAGATATCAAGCAACGTCGAGCCTACGTGATATTTCCTGCGCATGTCTTCCCTTACCTGCGACGCTACCTTGCCTGCCTTTAGGTAGCACTCAAGATTCAACATGACGCCTAGTCACGACAAGCATAAAGTCGTTTCTTGTCGCTCAGGGCGACACGCAGCCTCCAAGTGATTCTGCTATTAGGCAATTTCTGGCAGCATCCAACTGAGATCAGGTTCCGAATCCGTCCTTTCCGTATATCTTGACAAGCGCCCTGAGCTCCAGGGTGGTGATGGGGTACTCTTGTTCCTCTTCCAAAAAGTCAAACTGGGGTGACATGAGATACCCTTCGTCGGATTTCATGTGCCCTAGGCCGAGCACGTGGCCGATTTCATGGATTGCCGAGTTCCTGAATGCATGCGACGGAAGATTCAGTTCGGTTTCGCCGTCGCCGTGGAGAATGAACGGCGAGAGGTAGACTCTGGCATCCAAGCTCCGTCCATCCTGCCTTACCACTGTATATGCTCCGGTCTGGGAGGGGTAATCGGGGAAATCCCTGTAACTGTCATAGATGTAGATCTTTACGTCGCAGGAATCAAGCCCTCCCTCAGACTTGACGAACCTAGCTGTAATGCTCCATTCCTGCGCGTTGTCAGTGTATTCACGCAGAGCCTGACGCCATTTTTGGACTGCAAGCTTTGTCCAAGCATAGTACGAATTCGGTACTCCTTCGTCCTTGAAAATGCAGCTCTCCAAGTCGCGTTTCTCCCAGCGATAGCTGGCGACTGGCACGAAATTTTCTGCAAAATTGGTTTGATCAGAGTAGTATATCGCGGCAAGAGCCGGAGCCAGGTTTACTGATAAGACGAGAATGATCGGCAAAGAGGTTGCAACGTGCAGCCTTGTCATCATCAAGCGGATATTCTGAGAAATCGTCAATAAATTGTTATTTGCACTTTATGCGGTTCAAGGTCACACAACAATAAATGCTTTAAACAGCCGGGGCGGGACTACACCCATTGAGCGGGCAAAAATTCGTACTTGACACCAGCATAATAATTGATGGTGAAATAACAAAAATGATTCAGGCAGGCGAAGTCGAAGAGGGAAGTGAACTTATCATTCCTCTGGCTGTTCTGGACGAGCTACAATCCCAGGCATCAACCAACAAGGAGCACGGATTCGTTGGACTTGCTGAAATAAAGAAGATGAGGGAGCTCTGTGCCTCAAGGAATGTTCAGCTGCGCTTCGTCGGCCAGAGACCCGACCTGGATGACATCAGACTTGCAAAACACGGCAGGATTGACGCAATAATCAAGGATGTCGCAATGAATGAATCAGCAACGCTGATCACAGCTGACTACGTGCAGGCTCTAGTAGCCGAGGCCCAGGGGATAAAGGCCAAACACATCCGCGCTCCCACCAAAACTACAGACCTTGAATTCGAAAAATACTTTGACGAAAATACAATGAGCGTGCATCTGAAGGAGGGGACACTACCCATGGCTAAGCGCGGCAAGCCGGGAAGTTTCGAGCTGCTCAATATCAGCGACGAAATGACCACTTATTCGCAGCTCACGAACATCATAAAGGAGGTCTCGGAGGCAAGCCGGGTGACTGGCGCCGGCTCGGTGGAAATAAGCCGGAGCGGCGCTACCGTTATCCAGTTCGGCAATTTCCGGATAGCGATAACAAGGCCGCCCTTTTCCGACGGCCTTGAAGTGACGATTGTGAGACCCATCGTCAGGCTGGTGTTATCAGACTATGGTCCAAGTACAAAGCTGATGGAGAGGCTTTCGGGCAAGGCAGAGGGGGTCATTATCGCAGGACCGCCCGGATCGGGCAAGAGCACGCTGGCAAGCAGCCTTGCCCAGTTCTATGTCGAGCGTAACAAGATTGTCAAGACCTTTGAATCGCCAAGGGACCTTCAAGTGCCCGACCAGGTCACACAGTACGGCCCCCTTGAGGGAAGCTTTGAAAAGGCTGTAGACATCCTGCTGCTGGTCAGGCCCGACTACACGATATTCGACGAAGTCAGAAGGGCACATGACTTTGAAGTCTTTGCTGACATGCGACTCGCAGGGGTGGGAATGGTTGGAGTGGTGCACGCGAGCAGCCCGCTCGACGCGATCCAGAGATTCATGGGCAGGGTCGAGCTGGGCATGATCCCGCACATACTTGATACCATAATATTCGTCAGGGACGGAGGCATCAAGAAAGTTTACGAGCTGGAGCTGACGGTCAGGGTTCCCACGGGGATGACGGAAGCGGATCTTGCACGCCCCTTGGTGGAGGTTCGCGACTTTGAATCTGGCGCCATCGAATACGAGATCTATACATATGGTGAGGAAAACGTTGTGGTCCCGCTATCAAAGATCGCTAAAGAAAGCAGGGCCGCAGAGAGCGGGATCAAGAAACTTGCCCAGTCTAGGATTCTTGACTATGTACGGAGGTTTGACCCGAGCGCGGAGGTGAACATCATATCCGACAACAAGGTGCAGGTGCGGGTCAGCAAGGATGCGGCGCCCAGGCTGATCGGTAGGGGCGGAGCAACGGTATCCGAGCTTGAGGAAATGCTTGGGGTCAAGATAGATGTTGAAGTCAGAATCCCGACGCTTGGAAAGGAAATAGATTTTGACATCAACGAATCCGGCTCATCCGTTAACATCCTCCTCGACGATGGAGTTATCGGGCGCACGGTGGACGTCTATGTTGGCGAAGAGCTGATTATCAGCAGCCAGGTTGGCAAGAAGGCAAGAGTCAAAATAGACAAACGGTCAGAAGCCGGAAGAAAACTCGTAAACGCCATTCTCGGAGAAGAAGAGATCAAGGTATTCCTGAGCAGGCGCTAGCTATCGGATTCCGGTAATCCCCTGGTTCTTGACAAGGCGGATGAAATCCTCGAGTTTTTTCAGGGTCTCAGGGTGCAGGTGGTGCTCGATTCCTTCGGCGTCCCTGTTGGCCGTCTCTTCTTCGACGCCTATCATCTTCAGAAATTCTGCCAGAACGCCGTGCCTCTCGTGCATGTTCTCTGCGATGGCCATGCCGGACTCCGTCAGGCTGAAGCCCCTGTATTTTTCATAATTCACGTGGCCGATTTCGCTCAGCCGCTGGAGCATTTTCGTGACGCTGGGCGAGCTCACGTTTAGGTAGTCAGAGATATCCACCGTCGTTGCGTAACCCTTGTGCGATATCAGCTCGTAAATGACCTCGAGATAGTCCTCCATACGAGTGGTGCTGCCCATTTTTTGCATGTTGTGAGCATTCCGGATGGACTCAAGGCGGCTGCTCTTCGAGGTCGCGGCCGATTTGGGCGCTGTTGCCTTCAATTTCTTTGCCAATCGTTCTAGCTCCGGCGGGTTACAGCAATAGATATTATTGACACTGTTAAAAAGTCTTGCAGCGCCATGGCCCTAGTCATTTCTGCAGACATGCTTCGATCCATGCTGGGCAGCAGAAACCTGCTGCTGGTCGATGCACGTCCTTACTCAAGCTACGCAGAGTCGCACATCCCGGGCGCGGTAAACATCGACCTCATGCAGTTCCATTGGATTGATACTTCGAAGCAGGGGATATCGCAATTTAATATGCAAGCAAAAATCCTGCTCTCTAACATCGGAATTTCCCCTGAGAAGACTGTAGTGTTCTACGATGATCTCTCGGGGCCTTCGGCTGCAAGGGGGGTTTGGCTGCTCATGTATTTCTCCCACCAGAATGTATCGATGCTTGACGGAGGCCTCAACGGCTGGAAGGCAAAAGGCTTCAGGACGGAGACCAAGACTAACCCGTTTGTTCATGCGGACTTCAAAGGCAAGCCTGACCCCACGATTCTTGCCGACTTTGCAGAGGTCAGAGCCGCCATAAAGAACAGGAGAACGGTCATTGTGGACGCCCGTTCGCGGGAGGAGTTCGATGGTTCCGCAATGCGCGCGGCCCGGGCAGGTCACATTCCGAACGCTGTAAACATTGACTGGAACGATAACCTGCACGAGGACACCTTCAAATCGACGGATGCGCTCGGAAGGTTGTATGGCAACATTCCAAAGGGTGCCAAGGTCACGACATATTGTCAGGGCGGATACCGTGCGGCAAATACTTTTGTTGCTCTAAAGCTGCTTGGATACAAGGACGTGAAAATGTACCTTGGTTCATGGGGCGAATGGGGAAATAGAGCTGATCTGCCGGTCAGCCGTAAATGAAATCAGAACTCATTTTTAGCAGAGCTTGCTTCCTTATGAAGAAGCATTCAGTCAATTTCCTTTCAAGTGCAATCCTCAGGATCAAGTGCTGCAAGAAGAATGTAGATTCAAAAAGGAGTTCGATGACATTCTTTGCGCCAAAGTTAACGTAAGCAGATGTAAATCCTCTCCCGCGCAGCTTCGCGTCAAGCACTTTATTGTTGTCGTTTCCCGTGCCCATTATTATCATCGAGTCCTTTGTGCCGATACTGAACAGGGGCGAGTGACAGAATTCCTCGGCGCAGTATGGGAAGGCTTTAGCGCCAAGGACCTCGTGGAACTTGAGGGAACCATAAACAGCCGACGGAAATAACGGACCGCTGCCAAGGATAAAGTACGAACCTTTGCAGGAGCTAATTTTTCTCGCAATTCTCTTCGCAAGAATTTTGGCCTCTGCGAACAGGCCTGCCATGTCTGCAGGGAATCGTAGCTTCGTGGCAAGCTGCACGCAGGCGGCCATGCTGGACGCAAAACTTGCGGTCCCCGCGGTGGCAACACCTTCGCTGGAATATTTCAGCTCTACCACTTGGTCGCACGCACTCGCGAGCAGGCTTCCGGGGTTGGCAGTAACGGCCAGCGCAAATACATGATGCCGCTTGGCGACTTGTGCTGCCAGTAGATTTGCTCTAGTTTTGCCGGATATCGAAACAATACATACGGTCCTATTATCCGCCAGCACCGGATTCAGTACAAGCTGCATGGGATAGCAGCACCGCGAGCTATATCCTGAGGCGTATTCTGCTGCCAGCGAAGCGACGTAGGAATCGCCGGATCCGACAAACAAGCACTTGTCAAATTTGCGTTCGATTTCAAAATTCTTGAGATCGTGCAGCTGATGCTCGATCTCCTTTTCCATAGCCTCTATGGAGTTCACACTAGGACTGAATCAACAGATCCAAATAAAGTTGAAAGACTTACTTCTTCTTCTCGCCCTGACCCTCTATCACAATCATGGTCAGAGTAGAGCGTACCTTGTCTATCCTTCGCACATGCCAGGTTATCGTCTCCCTCAGCTTGTCCATCGAATCCGACCTTATCTTGGCTATGATGTCGTAAACTCCGTACACGCCGCTCACTTCAATGGCTTCGGGAAGCTTTTTCAGCTCGCGGATTATTTCTTCTTCAGATCCAAGGTCACAATTGATAAGGACATATGCTGTTGGCATGGGTGCATTTGCTTTGGATGTGTTATTAAACCCATCGCAGGCTAGAATTTCTGTTTTGAAAGCTTTTTGGCCTTGAGGTAGTCGACAAAATAGAACAGGTATGCCCTTTCGCTTACCTTGATCACCCATGGAATGAACGATTCTTCTTTGCTGCTTTTTTCTCCTATTTCGAAACCTAATTTCTCCACCAGATCACGAAATGACTGTGGGTCGTAGATTTTCTTGGGAGGCGGATCTCGGTTGTAGTCATACGGATCGGCGATTATGACATCCATGTGAGGCTTCAGGAGCCTGTGGATGGAAGCGAGCAACTGCTCGGGATCGACAAGTTCCAGAAGATTCAATGCCAAGATGAGGTCAAATTTTGCCGGGGAAAAAGGTGGCTCCAGCGAATCAGCAACACAAAACTCTACATTCCCGACCTTTGATTCGAACATCCTTTTCCTTGCTTCGCGGATAAATGAAAAAGACATGTCGATGCCGATCACAAATGCGTACTTTGATGCCAGCAGCAGGGTGCTATAGCCCATTGCACACGCCAGATCCAGCGAGACGCCGTCCATTTTCGGGTTGATGCCGTGAACCACGCGGTTGTAGACTTCGTTTGGCTTGAGGTGCCATCTGAGAGATTTCAGAAGCCTATCTTCACTCGAATGATCGTACTGTGTCCATCGATAGGGGAGGAACCAGCCGCCGCCCTCTTCGTATCTGTCGTTTGCCGCGGTATGGGCAGCGATCTTTGATCCGTTTTCTCTAAGGAAATCTTTGATTTCCTTTGTTCTGCCGTCCAGCAGCCACTTGCCGTACGTTTGCGACCTGCCCGCTGCGTATGCTGCAAAGTCCTTGACCATGATAGCGATACCCTGGATTATGGGAAACATCGCACCGCATTCGCCGCACCTTAAGAGCCCTTCCGTACATTCGTTGGCTCCGTCCATCGCAAGAGCCTGAAGCGTGAGACGGGGCTGCTTTTCGCGGTGATGCAGGCAGACAAGGTGATTGGCGAACTGGACTTTCATTCGTGCCGCTGATCGCGGGTACCTCATATAAATATCAGAGAAGTCCTGCCCCGTGAAGATTGTCGAGCAGCGGGGTCAGCATGGTAATTACTTCCTTTTCACCCAGAGTGATATTTGCGGATATGCCAATGCCGATCGATAGCATGTTCCTATCCTCCCTGGCGGTGTGCGCTTCGGCACCATAGATGCCAAAAGACTTGGCGTTTTCCCGCAGCCATTTTTTCCAGGCACCAGTCCTGGCAGCGTTCGCTTCAAGTGAAGAGATTACATACTCGATATCCATTCCTTCATGATTGTCGAGAAGTCCCAGCTTGACCATGGGAAGCAGGAGGGTTGACTCATTGACCCGGGCATGTGATTTGTTCAGCTCGTCGATTATTTCGTCTTCCTTGTCTTTTGGCTGTATGTCGCCGTAATGGGGAAAAAAGTAGCCAGCCAAATTCCCGTCCCAGTCATAAATCTTGTAAAGCGTATCGTCATACTCCGCCTTCCATTTTGCCTTACCAAACAACTAAAGTCATCGGCTCGCGGCATATTTGTATCTAATCGCAGCAGCCTCCTGCAAGATCCGGTATCCATGCCCCGTTGACTTAAATTATCCTTGAACGTCAATCACGTGCATGTCGGAAACAGAACCATCACACCAAGAACAACCATCTCAGCCGCCCCAACGCAGGGAGGGCCCTCATGACACAATCTACATCGGCAAGAAGCCCCTAATGACATACGTCACTTCGACCCTGATTCAGCTCGCAAACCAGCCAAAGGTAACGATAAAGGCGAGGGGGCTGAGCATCGGTCGTGCGGTAGACGTATCGCAGATAACCCTAAAGCGCATGGAAAGCGCAGGGTATAGTATCGGCGATGTTAGGATAGGCTCCGAGACAGTTCAATCGGAGGACGGCAGAACGAGAAACGTATCCACGATTGAAATAGAGATAAAGAAAAGCTAAATCAGACGTAGCAGTTCTTTACTTCTCTTATTATAGCCCTGCTCATATACAGAATTAGGAAATGGCTGCAACAGCAGCGATATACCTTGCACACCTGAACCCGATGACAAAGGCACACGACTCGATTATTTCGTCGCTCCAGCAGCTAGGATACCATGTGTATGTTTTCCCGGTGCGGTTCCTCAAGGATGGCCATCAAGTAAACACTAGGAGCTTCCCTTTTTCATTTGAGCTGCGCAAAGCGATGGTCCAGTCAGTCGCCGGCGACTCTGTGAAGGTCCTTCCACAATACACGTTCGTCGCGCCTTACGTCAAATATATGCCGCCACTGCTTTCCTCGCGATCGTGGGAACTCCGGAGCCAGATAATCGCCCAGATAGAAGAGGAAAGTTTCGTGTCCTACACTGGAGATACTACAGAGCGGTTGATGCTCAAAGCGTATAGGCTAAGACCATTGAAGGCAAGCCGCCTAGAGATTTCTGCATCATCAGTCAGGGAGCTCATCTACCGCCAGATCATAGAGGGAGGAAATGGAGAGCAGTGGCACGACAAAGTTCCCGCGCCTGTTGTGGAATTAATTAGGAAGAACTGGGATGTGGTTGAACAATATGCGAAGATACAGGACAACACGGTGAAGGTCATGGGATTGAAGTTTCCAAAGGAAGGCTACAGGTAATTTAAGACATTTATAAGCCACCGAGAAAATCTGCCTTAATACAGAAATGAAGGAAAAGGGCGGCGAGTTTATCTGGTTTGATGGAAAATTTGTGAAGTGGCATGAAGCAACGATCCCTGTCGTTACACATGCCCTACACTATGGTACCGCCGTCTTTGAAGGAATCCGCGGCTACGCCGCCGGGAATGACCTGTACGTATTCAGGTTGCCGGATCACATGCAGAGGCTCTCCCGCTCGGCAAGCGTCTATTCGTTTACCATGAACTATTCTGTCAAACAACTTTGTGACGCGACGATCGAGCTCCTGCGAAAGAACAACGTAAGGAAATCATGCTACATCAGGCCAGTCACGTTCGTTGGCACCCACGGCATCGACCTCAATATCACAAAGGATTCGCCGACCCACACAATTATCATCACATTTCCATTCGACAAGTACTTCAAGGGAGAAGGCATTAAAGCGTGCGTTTCTTCATGGAGGCGAATCCACGACAGCACAATTCCTCCGCTGGCCAAGGCTTCCGGAAATTACCTCAACTCTGTGCTGGCCACCCAGGAAAGCAGGCGGAACGGCTGCGACGAATCGATAATGCTCGACCTCTCTGGAAACGTCAGCGAGGCTTCGGGCGAGAACATCTTCATAGTGAGGCGGAACAAGATCTTCACCCCTTATTTTGCCGACTCGGCTCTCGAAGGCATCACGCGCGAGAGCGCGATAGCGATAGCAAAGAAGTTGAAATACGAAGTCATGGAGCGGCCGATACCTCGGACGGAACTGTATCTGGCGGACGAAATATTCCTGACAGGAACCGCTGCAGAGATCACCGCGGTTACCAGTATAGACGGCCACGCCGTCGGAAACGGCAGGGAGGGTCCGGTGACAAAGAGTATCCGCGAATCGTATGCAAAGATTGTATCTGCTGGCTCTAAGGAGCACATGGACTGGTTAACCCCCGTATGGTAGGCACTGATGGCGGTCTTCGCATTGCCGTGATAGGGGTCGGAGGGTGGGGCAAGAACCACGCAAGGGTCTTGAAGGAGCTTGGATGCTTGGCCGCGGTGTGCGACATAGATGCCAAACGCGCCAAAGAACATGCCGAGATGCACAAGTCCCGCCCCTACACTTCTCTGGATGAAATGCTCGAAAGGGAGAGGTTGGACGGCTGCGTCATCTGCACTCCGACGAAAACGCATTCTGCCGTGGCAAGCAAGACAATTGAAAGGGGCATAAACACTTTTGTCGAGAAGCCGATGTCATTCTCTTCCAAAGAATGTGAGCAAATGAGCGCTCTTGCCGAAAAGAAAAAGGTAATCCTGACTTCAGGTTACGTGGAACGGTTCAACCCCGCGGTAAGCGATACCAAGAAGCTGATAGACGACAAGACGTATGGTGAGCCGATGATGATAGAGTTTCACAGAGAAAACAGGATGCCTCTTCATGTAAAGGACGTTGGCGTGATATACGACACCTCGGTGCACGATATTGATACTGCGATGTTCCTGTTTGGGGGACCCCCCAACGTGGTTTTCTCGCGGGCCGGAAAACGCTTTCATTCGTACGAAGATTTTGCGACCATAATGCTTGGGTTCGAGGGGCAAAAGGTTGCGATAATAGCTTCCAATTGGATCACGCCAAAGAAAGTAAGGACCTTTAGTGCGGTCTGCACTGACGGCATCATCACAGGAGATTTTCTGACGCAGGAGATCCGGATAGATAACGCGGACACGACAACGGTTCCACGCCGGCAGTTCCAGGAACCCCTTACGCTAGAGCTAAGAAACTTCATTGAGGCCATAGAAGGCAAATCCAAGATTGTGGTGACCGCATCAGACGCGACCAACGTCACTAGGGTCGCTGAAGCTGCTATCCTCTCTAGCAACACAGGCTCGCCGGTTTATCTGGATCTGAAGCCATAATGAAAAAATCAATGCTCGACATCCTTGCATGTCCCATAGACAAGCACTATCCGCTGGAATTAATCGAGATAGTATCAGAAGGCGAAACTGTGAAAGAGGGAATACTTTCATGCGCAAAGTGCAGCCGGTATTATCCGATAATCGAGGAGATCCCTGTGATGCTTCCAGATGAGCTAAGAGAAAAGGAGAAGGACATCGAGTTCCTGAAAAAATGGCAAAGCAGGATTCCTGACAAAGTTATAAAGCAAGGGAATCCATGGCATCTTTGAAATAATGAGCGGCTACTCGGCTCCACCGGGAGTGACAAATTACGTAGCCAAGACAGCAAGGATAGGCAAGAATGTCAAGATATGGCACTTTGCCTACGTTGGGAGTGACGCAGAAATCGGGGACAACGTAATGATCGGATCCCTTACGCACGTTGACTACAAGGTCAAGATTGGCAGCAATACAAGAATTGAAGGCTCGGTGTACATTCCGCCGCTCACTCTTATCGGCAAGAACGTCTTCATCGGGCCAGCCGCGGTATTTACCAACGATCCCTATCCTATGAGCCCAAAGATGGCGGGGGTTATTGTGGAAGACGGGGCGATTATCGGCAGTGGCGCGGCGTTCAAAGCCGGAGTAAGGGTGGGAAGGAACAGCGTCGTCGCCATGGCTTCTGTTGTGACCAAGGACGTTCCCCCGGACACCGTAGTGATGGGACATCCAGCAAGACCTGCTTACAGCAGGGCCGAATACGAAAAGAAAAAGAAGAAATGGGAATCAGGCAAGTAATTCCTACTTTCGTTTCAAAGCCGTGCGTCTGACCCCGGGGTTCACCAGAAAGACCCGCTCTGGCTCCCTTCCATTCAATACCTGCAAGATGTTTTTCGCGGCAACCTCGCCCATTCTCGACCGTGTTTCAGTGGTCGCGCTCCCGATATGTGGCAGAAGCACCACATTATCCAGCGTGGCCAGAGGGCTTGATCTCGCGAGGGGCTCCTTTTCGAAGACGTCGAGGCCGGCTCCGGCTATCAGCTTGGCCTTCAGGGCTCTTGCCAAGTCTCGCTCGTTGACAATCTGACCCCTCGATGTGTTGATCAGGATGGCAGCATTCTTCATTTTTCGCAGTTTCGAAATGTCAATCAGGTGGCGGGTCGAGCTGTCAAGCGTAGTATGAACCGAAACAAAGTCGCTCCTGACAAGAAGATCGTCAAGATCGCAGTAGCGCGCATTCAGCTTCTGTTCAAGCGAGTGCTTCCTTGTCCGACTGTTGTATAGAATTTTCATGCCAAATCCCTTTGCCCGCTTGGCAACCGCGGATCCTATCCTACCTAGTCCGATTATTCCAAGCGTCGCACCATGAACCTCGTGTCCGAGCATCAGATCCGGCGCCCAGCCGACCCTCCATTTGTTTTTCCTCACCAGACCATCACCCCTTACGATGTTTCGGGCGCAGGCAAGCAGCAATGCGAAAGCCAGGTCCGCGGTTGCCTCGGCGAGAATATCTGCGGTATATGTTACGTAGATGCCTCTTCTTGTGGCTTCATTTACGTCGATGTGCTCAAAGCCGGTGCTGTAAGAGCTAATCACCTTAAGGGCAGGACCGGCCGCTTTGATAGCCGTGGAATCAATTCTGTCCGAAAGCATGCAGAGGATGGCGTCCTTTCCCGCAACGTTCTTCAAAATCTCCCCCCTTGTTGGAGGAGAGGAATTCTTGTTAAGGGTGACACCGCATTCTCCTGCCAGCATAGACAGCCCAGGCCCCGGGAATTTCCTTGTAACGTAGACCGTCCTTGCGACCACGCGGGACATCTATTCTTGGAGCGTATTTATTGTAGTGGGTCGCAGCGCGCAGTGATGCCTAAATCGTCCCGGATTCCTTGTAAGAAGTCTCTGTCATGCAATTCATGAAGTGACCATAACACGATACTATTATGACAAATATCAGCAATAGGCGCAATTACTTGCAATTTCTCACAAGACCCCAGTAACGCAGTATCGTTGGATATGGAACAATTTCGCAGTCATTACTTAAATAGATAAATAGCAGAACAGTTGACTCTCAAGGCAATGAGGAAAACTGTCGTTGTAGCTTCATCGCTGGCTGCGATTCTTGCAGTCTCGATGGTAGTGACTCCCTCCGCCTACGCACTGACAAATCTGATAACCGATCCTGAAGGGGATGTGACGAACGGCAATCCAGACTTTGACATCAAGAGAGCCGGAATAACGGACACCGGCAAGCTCCGCGTCGTAGTCTTCGGAGAGGCTGGCGGAACAAAGCCAAGCGCCCCTAGCCTGGACGACAAGGTTTACGCCTACGTCTTTGTCACAGACGTCGGAATTGTTGCAGTGACATCCCACCGTGCAGAAGACTCTGGCCAAGTTGTAAACGACCTAGCATGGCACAGCCATAGGGTGACGCTTGATGGATCAGGATGCGTTTCTTCGATCGAGGACTTCGGCAAGGCTAGACTGATTGACGATCACATACATGTAAGGGATACTGGCGCGACATCAATCGACGCAGTGCTTACCGCTGAATTGACGATTAATGGCGGCGTGTGTGTAACAGACGTCTTTGATGGCACGGACTAACAGGGCGACGCCCTACTTTCTTTTTTTGTTATATCATTTCGAGCGATTCTGTTTGTTTGCAGTTTAGCTTTGTAAAATGCATTTTAGTGGCAATCTACAGCCTCTACGGTCGCTTTATTCAATGCACTCCCATCGAACGAGGCTAGATAATAGCCCGGCCCAGATTCGAACTGGGGTCAAGGGCTCCAAAGGCCCCTATGCTTGGCCACTACACTCGGCGGAAAATTTCACTCTTCCACTACCGGGCTTCCGGGCGTGAATTGACCTATCTAGCACGTCTTTATAATCTTACGGCGTTGATGGCAGCGATCATTTTGTCGGTTGGATCTTCCATTGCGCCGAGTATACGCGCGGCTTTCTTAATCTGGAGCTGCTGGAATTTCTTGTCTGCGATCATTTTCCGGGCTAGGCTCACCAGCATTTTTGGATTGGTCGCCTTTCTAACGAGACCAGACCTGATCAGATACCTTTCTACGTAGAAATTGAAAGGCGCGATCGAAATCGTGGGCTTGCCCATCAGAGCAGCTTCCGCAGTCATTGTACCGCCTGCGCCAACAAAAAGTCCCACAGAGTTGATCAGCTTTGTACCATCGACGACATCCCTTAGGACACGCACCTTGCTTCCGTACTTGGCTTCAACTTCACCAATTTGGTCTTCGTATCTGCCCAGAACCACAATGTCGGCGGACTGATGAAGAGAATTTATCAGGCCGTCTATCATGCCCGCTGCGCCGAGGTTCCTGTCAGCAACATATGACGCCTTGCTTTCTTCAAGCCTTATCAGCACCGTTTTTGCATAGTCAGGCTCGGGTTCGACGCGGCCGTCATGCTTGAGCCATGCGGCAGGGTCGAGGGCGCGGTAATTGACGACATTCCTTCTCGATATTCCATAGCCTGCCCATGCAGAGTAGGGCACGACCCAGGGGCAGTAGAGTTTGCCGATGAGAGGAATGGTAAGGCGAGCAACGGCCTCTGCGTGGGGCGAGTCGTTGAAGCCGATCTGCTGGATGCCAAGGCCGTATGCCACCCTCGCCCCTTCGGGCGAGGAAAACGATATCGCAATATCCGCGCCAAACTTGTTAATGACCTCGGCAAGCTCATAAGCCCTGATGGAGCTCTGTCGCAGCTTTTCGTACCGGTCCGATCCTCCATGCTTTCCGACTATGGTAAGATCAAGCTGCTTGATTCTTGCCAGCTCAACGGCTTCCCTGTACCGTCGCGACGTGCAAAGAATTTCGTGCCGGCCTGTCCGTCGAAGAATGTCGATTGCTCGCCTGAAAAACATGACCTGCTTTGGAGTCAGAATGTCAAACCAGATCTTCAAGCATGACTTCTAGCCAGAGGCTAGTGGAAAAACCTTTTCTTTAACTAGCATTGTAGAATAGCCGAGTGCGTCGTGGGGAAGCTCGGGGGAACTCAGTCAAGACTTTGAGCGCTGCAGCTTCACCGGTCGCGGTTTATGGAATGAGCACGGAAGGCTACAGGATTGCCTCGTCGATAGCGGTGAAAGGCTCCAAGGTTTCGCTCATTGATGAATCTGTACGGATGGCAATTTCGCTAAAGCCGGACATTGCTCGCACGTATCCCAATGTGAGCTCGCTCATTGAGGACGAGCCCCTGCTTGACTTGGAACCTATCGATGTTGCTGTGGGCAATGCCTCATACGTGTACTTTGCACCCAGAATAAGGAAAGTCGGCCCGGACGTCAAGAGCGACGTAACGACAAAATTCAAGGACGCGATCAGGGCACTGAAGCGGGGGGCCTCGGTAGTCTACATGCTGCCGACCGGCGTAGGGGGGAACAACGAGAACGTCGCCCTGATAGAGCATGTGACGGGGATGTCGGCCGGAAGGGAGATATCATACTATTACATGCCGATGAGCTCGGTGGCAGGCCCGAGCGAAGCACTGATAGGCTCGGTCAAGTCCAAGCAGGACAACCACCTCTCGAAGATGCTCTACGACCCTGACACGCGCCAAAAAATCAACTTTGTTGACGTCAATTCTGCAGAGCTCAGCCATGTGATCAGGACATTGAGCCACTACGCAGGCATGGCCAGCATCCTGGAAATCTGCAAGAAAGCGACGGACAGCAACACGGGGATGGAGCTCAGCCGAGCTACGTTCACCGACCTGTATGTGGACGATGTCACGGCCGGCATGTACGACCTCCGGATAATAGGGTCATCTTTGGACGGCGCAGGTCCACTGATGTACTTGGTCAACGGGAGCATCAAGGGCATTGAAGGTTATGTAAAGCACCTGATTGACCAGGTTAGAGCCACCCTGAAAAAGCGCGACCTGAAGGCCAGCAGGACAAAGGTCGCCATAGCATGGACCCTGGACCCCAACGAAATGAGAGGTGACAAGATAGAACTGCTGTCGTCCCTTGAAACGAAGGTCAGGGATTACATCGGGGATGTGGAGCGCCACCAGGGGCCAACTTTTGATTTGTACCATACAGACAAGACAACAGTCGTCATTGCCTGCTCGAAGGCAGACTATGAAAAAGTGATTTCAAAAAACATGGCAAACCAGGACTTTATAGTCATGAAGGCAAACCCGCTATGCCAGACTCTTGAATGAGGGACATCGCTTATGCGCGGCAGTGTCAATTGAAAGTTAGATTATTTATACTGGCAAACATTCAATCTCACTAGGGCATGGGTCAGACGCACCGTGGAGTGATAGTAATGTCTACATTTCCAGATGAACGGTCGATAACGCAGGTAGCGTACAGCGCTGTTGCCGGCAGGCTATGCGCGTGCGTCAACTTTGCAGAGATCAGATCGATCTATTCGTGGAAGGACAGGCTGGAAGATCAGAAAGAATACCTGGCACTTTTCAAGACGACCAAAAAGTCGGCGGCAAAGCTGAAGGCTGAAATTGTAAGGCTCCACCCATACGAGGTGCCCGAAATTGTGGAGCTGAACATGAACGATGTGTCAAGATCCTATCTTTCCTGGCTCATAGCGTCATCTTCAGCGAATAGAATATCGAAGAAGCGCCACAATGCCGCCAAGCGATGAGACTCGCAAGCCAATGTCGGTCGAGGAATCGACGGCAAAGACCCTAGCGCCATAACTCTCTACCGAATTGAGCAGTTTTACGACCTCCTCTTCATTCGACGCGCTAAAGATCAGGTCGGAAAACACAACTGTCTCGACGGCTTTCAGAGCTGCGGCGTTAGAGACCTCCTTCAGACCCATGGCGAACTTTTGTTTCCCCCTGTTCACCATGAGCATCACCTGGTCCAGCACGGATGACACGACAGCCAGCTTGCTTGCGCTCATCACTTCTTTCATTGCTGCCGAACGAAGGAACACGAATATTCCGTCTTCGCCTGCAACGTCAACACCGTCAACCACGTCCGTGCTACCCCTATGGATTTCCTGATGCCGCTCGAGAAGCAAGTTGGTGAATCTTTTCCTCGTTTCTCCAGGGCCAAAAATGATTATTCGGTCGTTCTCCCCCTTTACCGACACGACAGCCCCCGCGACATCAGAGAAGAAATTTTCGATGTTGGGATTGTTCTTGCCCTGGTATCGCTTGCCGCTCTGGCCCGAGTAGATATTTGGTATGACGCTGACATGGGTGCCTGAGACCCTTGCGACCGCTGCTTCCTGCGTGTCGATCGCGACCAAGACATACGCGGCGCCCGTGCCAGATTTCTTCAACATCTTTATCTCGAAATCACGCCATCTCCTGCCTTTGTCAACAACTAGCATGTCTCCGGGCTGAACCGAGAAAGAATGATGGGTGCCCTTTGACACCATTTCGTTGTCGGTTTCAGTAATGTTGCCCGAGATCCGCAACCTGTCGACTGCAGAATCCAGCTGGCTCTGATCCACTCTGATTGAAAGCCGCACCTTCACCCGTTCGCCCTTATCAGGGCGCGCATAGTCCTTTTCCTGCTTTACTACACGAGATGTATCAGATACAACTACATCGCCCTTCTCGACGACACGTCTGAGCGTGAGCAGATCGTCCGGGTCTTCAGGGATAAGGAGATATGCACTACTTGACGACCCGCTGGGCTTTACTATCAAGCCTATTTGCCTTTTGCATGTTGAAGATCGTCCTTGATAGTACTAGGTGCCACCGCAACGCATTTCACGCTGTCTTTTCGCTCGCCGCAACCGCAGGTGATGATGATCCGTCGTTGCTGTCCTGCGGATGCTCGCCCTGGGACTGAACTGACTTCAGGTAACTGTCAACCCATTCCTGAGTGAGTACGCCAGACTCTACAAGATTAACAAGGGCATTGGGCGACGCAAAGCCCTGCACTTTTCCGACTCGCCTGCGGGTCTGCCTCCACTTTAGCTGGGTGTTGCCGCTCTTTGACGAATAGATGATGCCTAGAATTTCTTTTGCGTTCACAAAGGTCATCTCCCTGATCTTCTTTAGTGTTACCTTGTCAGCTGCCTCGATGTAGATCGCCCCGGGGCCTTCTTCCCTCTCAGGGAACACTTCATAGTCGCGCAGGTAACTTTCTGGTATAAAGGAACGACAGGTACTTACGATAATGAATTGTCTAAAGCTTTCAAGCGAAGCTGGCGTCTCTATTTGGACCAAGGTAGATATGGGAATCATTCAGTCATTTATCAAGCTTGTGAGACCATGTTGTGGACAAACTCCTTACTCAAGATCCTCCTCACTTATCAGAAGGGCTAGTGCAGTCATCGCTTGTCCACGGACAAGATCACGCACTGTGAAATAAAAGTCATTAAGTGACGTATACATTGCTTGGCAGAACCTACGGGCAGCACTTACCCCGGGGGATCGAGTGCCCATGAGGACATTCTCTGGGATGCTTTAGCAGAGTGCAGAGAGCGTCGGTGAACCTGTTTTTCATGTGGTGCTCTATGCCACATACCATTTCTTCGTCTATCTCTATTCTGAGCGCGTCCTTCATCAGAACTTCAAGGAGCCTTGTGTTCCTCATCATCTGCTTTCCAATTCGTTCGCCTTCGTCGGTCAGCTCCACGCTTCCCTTGGTGTAGCGGACAAGTCGAGAACCGTCCAGCTTGCGCAGCATCTGCACTACCGAAGGCTGCGTTACATTCAGGAGCTTTGCGATCGAGCTCACCTTGACGTCGCCGCCCTTTTCGCGGATGAACCAGATCGCCTTAAGGTACATTTCAACGTGCTCGGACTCGGCAGTTCCAACAAAAAGTTCTTCATCATTGCTGGCCGCCCTTTTCTTCAGAACAACAGAATCCACTGCGTCAATGAATTCTCGCTAAACTCTATTAACCTTATCTCTGTGAGTATAACGCCGTTTTTGCACGCGATTTCCTTTTCTGATCTCGCGGGTTCGAGTCCTCCCACAGATATTCAAAATAGCCCTTGGCAAATACTGCAAGTCCGGCATGCTCCGCCGAGATAGCGATCGGTTCCACAGCCCCACCTTCTCCCGAGCCCTCTCCCAGCAGAATGACCACCTGTTTGCTGTCACCGATTACGCCCCCGCCGAACAGACCGTCCTTTAACCTGACGTCCGCCACCCGCGATAGGGCTTTCAATATCTCCGGGTTTATCTTGGCCGATGCCAGGATGTTTATCTTTACACCTTTGTCATGGAGCGTGCGAAGGAGGGGCTGGAGAGGCTTGGCCACGTTTTCGGCGACCTGCGGAAGCGCGACAAGCAACTCATTCTGAGAGTTCTGGATTATTTCATTTACCTTCACAGCGATGTTCATGATGCCGGTGGCCACCCAGATCTCTGGCTTCTCTTTCATGCCGCTCTTTGTATACATCGGCATCAGCTCGCTCATGATTGTGCTGTGGCTCTCCCGAAAGTTGTTATCGTGCCGCGTTCTTGTAATCTCGAGGGCAGTTGACGGGGATTTGGGAAAGAACTTTTGCGGCCTGGAGCTGTTCGATTCGAGCCAGCCCTTTTCCTCAAGGCTGTTAAGAACCTCGTAAATCTTCGAGTATGGGACACCAGACCGCTTTGACATGTCGGATGCCGTCATCGAGCCGGATTCAAGCAAAGAAAGGTAAACGCGGATTTCATAGCTCGTCAAGCCAAGGTCCTCCATTGCCTTCCTCGACTTGTCGCTGATGCTCAAATCTTCTCAAACTGAGAGTCAGAAGTATATTTACCTTTTAGAACTGGATCATTGATGCCGGGATCAACTGGTTTGTCTGAATGACAAATCGATCTGCATAGAGTCAACTATACTTTCTCCTGCGACGCAAAAACCTGCACATAAGATCTTAAGACAAGAAAATTCGAATCTTGCGCATGAATAAAATCGGCAAGACGCAGCTCGCGTCAATAGCTGCTGCGTCGATGTTGGCAGGCTACGTCGTCGTAGCCTCTACGCTGCCCGGAAATCAAGCGGATCACGAACTTGGCCTGCCCTCATTAATGGCCGCAGACGCAGCTGCGGTAGATTACTTCCTAAAGATTGAAGGGATCGAAGGCGAATCAACGGCGGAGGGCCACAGGGGCGAAATCAAGATATTGTCATACTCTTGGGGAGCCTCAAATTCAGGCGTGTTCGCATCGGGTGCGGGCGGCGCCGGGAAAGTAAACTTTGGGTCCCTTCGCCTAACAACGGCCGGGGTAAGCATAGCATCCCCATCGTTGTTTGACGTTGTCGCGACAGGAAAACACCTTCCAACAGCAACGCTGACCCTTGCAAAGGCGGACCAAGGCTACGACTACCTCAAAGTAACCCTTTCAGACGTAGTGATCAGCTCTTATCAGACTGCAGGCGCGGCGGGACAAGTGCCAATCGAAAATATTAGGCTCAACTTTGCACAGATAGAATACGAGTATACTCCGCAAAAGCCGGATGGCAGTCTCGGGACCACCGTGAGGGCAGGCTGGGACCTGGCGGCTAACAAGAGACTATGAGACCACCTGGTCACGCGCCTTAGGCACATGTCGTCATTTGATGGATCCCGCACACCCTGGACAGCCCGAACCTGTACTGAGAATTCTGGTATTTTTTGTGCCATTTGTGCTTAGAATTGAACCTATTCACCTTAGTATTTGTCAAGTTAGCTTTAAATACAAAATCCAGAACCCTGTGCTTAAGGTAGTAGCATGGACCTAATCCAGATTTCTAACGTGTCTAGCAAGAGCATTGGTGCTAGGCGTACCATCCGGTTCACCCAGAGCATCTGTCCGGACTGCAACATGATCCTGGATGCTGAGGTGTTTGAGAGAGAAGGCAAGGTCTTTATGACAAAGACATGCCCGACGCACGGCGAGTGTGAGGAGCTTTACTTTGGTTCCTACGAGATGTACAAGAAATTCAGCACTTACTGGATGGATGGCAAAGGTGCGCATGCGCCGAACGTCATGATTGACAAGTGCTCCTGTCCAAACAACTGTGGACTGTGCACCAACCACCTTTCACACTCTGGACTTTCTAACATGATTATCACAAACAGGTGTGACCTGACCTGCTGGTACTGCTTCTTCTACGTCAAGAAGGGCCTGGAGGGCGCGTATCTCTACGAACCAAATATGGAGCAGGTGAGGGCCATGATGAAGACCCTGAAGGCTGAGAAGCCCATTGCAGGCAACTCTATCCAGATCACCGGCGGAGAGCCGATGCTTCGAGACGATATAGCCGAAATCATCAAGGTAATGAAGGAAGAGGGAGTGGACCATGTCCAGCTCAACACGAACGGCATAAAGCTGGCAATGTCGCCGGAAACGATGCGCCAGGTTAGAATGGCGGGCGTGAGCAACCTGTACCTCTCGTTTGACGGAGTTACTCCAAGGACTAACCCCAAGAACCACTGGGAGGTGCCTTACACCCTGGAGTCGGCCAGAAAGTGCGGGATGACGGTTGTATTCGTCCCGACAGTCATAAAATCGATTAATGATCACGAGCTCGGCGGCATAATCAGGTACGCGCAGAAACATCTTGACGTGGTCCACGCGGTAAACTTCCAACCCGTATCCCTTACCGGAAGGATGACCAAGAAGGAGCGCGAGAAGTACAGGATTACGATTCCTGATTGCATCGAGAGGATTGAGGAGCAGACCAACGGCGAAATTTCCAAGGATTCATGGTTCCCAGTCCCGTCCTGCATGCCCATGACCAACATCATCGAGGCGTTCAGCAAAAAGCCAAAGTACGAGCTGTCGATACACTTTGCCTGCGGCGCCGGAACCTACGTCTTTGAAGACAGAGAAACAAAGAAGCTGATACCGCTAACTTCTTTCGTTGACATAAAGGGCGTCCTTGAATACTTTGAAGAAAAGGCCGACGAGATCAAGTCCGGTGCAAACAGGTACTGGGCGATGCTTGAAGTGGTTCGCAGGCTAAAGCAGTTCGTCAACAAGGACAAACAGCCGCACGGGCTTGACCTTGCCAAGATGTTCTCCAGCATACTGCTAAAGCGCAACTTTGACTCGGTTGGCTCCTGGCACGTAAGGTCAATGTTCCTTGGCATGATGCACTTCCAGGACAAGTACAACGAAGACCTTGAGCGGCTGCAGAGGTGTGATATCCACTACCTTACACCTGACCTCAGAATAATTCCGTTCTGTGCGTTCAACGTGATCCCCGAGTGGTACCGTGACAGGATCCAGAAGAAATACAGCATTCCTGTTGAAGAATGGGAGAAGGCCCACGGCCAGACGCTAGAAGCGGGGCTGTACAGGGGATTGATGAGGAGAGGCAAGCCGGAAGCAGAGATGGGATGCGCGCTCTCGGAAATGCACAAGGCTGCAGCGCAAGCCTCTGAAGATCACAAGGGCGTTGAGCTGCGCAACAGCATGGCTGGCGCCTGAGCCAGACTCTCCGTTTCTATTTCAATACTGAAAAGTGCCGATCAGCATTATTATGACGTGCATTCGTTTGATTCCGGCATCTCGCCCAGCAGGCGAAGGGCGCATCTGCCTTTTTGCGTGATAGCGTACAGCCTGCAGGTCCCAGCGACTGCGGCCTCAGACACTAGGTCATAGCTGGCAAGTTTTCGCATGTGTCCATCAACAGCCTTCCAGTCGATACCGAGCTCGTGGGCGAGCTGCAGCTTATTCTTGGGCTCGTCCAGGGAATTCAGCAGCCTCCTCCTTGTTCCACTTCCCTTCATGCAGGCAAGGAGCTCGAAAACTCCGCAGCAGAGGCCACTACCTGTCCACGCTAGCCTCGTTACGCCACGCCACGCAGGCCCTCTGGCATAGCTTTCCAGCAGGTTGGTAGCAGGATACTTTCTGGCCTGAAGATATGCCATCTGATTTGCAAGGAGCATCGGACCCGTATCAGACCTGAACTGCGGCTTGATTTCTGCGGCGCCTGATCGGTAGTTGACAAAAGCTGCATGGGTCAGGGTCAGGGCGGTGAACAAGAACAATGCCAGACTGATTGTCTTTGTGATCATTTCAGTCGTGCTCCACCTGCCTGGAGAGGCCGATTATCTATGCGCCTACGCGAGATAAAAGCCTTGGGCATGCCGGCGCCACTACACATACCTTCCATATCCCACTATCCCGTTCTTGCTGGGATCCCACACCGGCGGCAATATCCAGAGGTCTCCCTTTGCGTCTGCCTCGAGGTCCAGGCGAGGGAGCGCGTTCGCGGGAGGAGATTGGAGCGACGCCGGTCCCCTGAACGCCTTCCCTGTCGCAGGGTCAAAAGTGCTCGCATGACAGGGGCAGGCGACAATCTTTCGCTCTGCTTCGTATCCCCATATGCACCAAAGATGGACACACACCCTGCTGTAGAGCCTGAACGCCGATACATTATCTGCGCCTCCGCCAAGTTCCTCGGGCAATCTGATTAGCGCCCAAGTCCGGAACGCTTCTTTGTTCAGGACCGGATCGTCGGTCGCTGGGTAGATTACAACTTCTGCATGATTTGGTGGAAAAGTATGAATGTTGGCTGCTTCGCCGTCAGGCAGGACCACCTTTGCTCTTCCTGCCGTCGTCGCTCTGGTGTTCGGCAGGAATTTCCCCCAGTCGATGAAAGGAGTGAATGTCATGGCTACTCCCGAAGCCACGATCAGCTTGAGGAAATCTCGCCTAGAGAACCCTGCGCCAGCTACGGCGCTCCCGCTGCCCATACGCGTATTAATGGTGGGCGAAAAGATATAACAGTTGATCCAAACGTTCGGATAAAGCGCTAAATATCGCTTCTGGACGCGCTCTTTCTTCATTCCTCCGGCCGGCTGCTGAAGATTAAAATTGCCAATGCGCAAACGGGGAAATTGCCTTGAACCTTGAGCAGTGGTGCGACATCGACGAACGGATCTATGTTGCCGATTCTGACGAGCGATACAAGCAATATGCAGGCCTATGGCACAGCGAGCGGACCATTGAGGAGCTTGCAAGCCTAAAAAATATCAACGCCAAGATTTTTCTCGACTCATTCGCAGAGCCAAGGGAGCTGTACTTGGCTTCCATAGAGAGCATCGCTGACTCTTCGACAAAAAAGTTGGAACTCAAGCTCTATAGCACTAGAAATCAAAAGATCGTTTCTTCCAGACAGCGCTTTGGCAGATCCCCGGTGAACTGGAGTACGTGGCGGCAGTACAACAGCTCCGAGAAGGATACGGCAAGGAGGAAGCAGGTATTTGATGAATTCTTGGCAAAGTCAAAACATGTTTCACCTATCATCAAGAGACGCTTTGACGCAATCGCACAAGTCTACAAGAAGCATTCCAGAATGAAAATGAATCCGCTCGATGGTTATCTCGAAAATGAAAAAATTACGTATACTGATCTGATTGACTTTGTAAAGTCCATGGGGAGGCAGGCAAAAAAGCCGTTTCAGGAGGCGCTCGAAATGGTATCAAAGAAGGTGCTTGGCAGGAACGCAGAGTATTATGATGACTTTTACTTTTTCCGCAACAGGGTATATGCCGACCTTGATAATGAATTCTCCGGATTAACCCCGCCAGAACAGGTGTGCCGTACGCTCCAGGCAATGCAGTTCAACCTGTCGAACATAAAGATCGACACGGAAAATAGGAAAGAAAAGTATCCTTCGCCGATTTGCTTCTTTGTGCATGTCCCTAATGATATTCGCGTTCTGTACAAGAGCGAAAGCCCGTACTTCGACCTGCAGGGGTGCTACCATGAAATGGGCCATGCAATTCACGCGTCCGCCATAAACCCGCGGCTCGAATATTGGAACAGGTACGGCTTTTCGATGGGTGTCGCAGAAATATTCTCCATATTCCTCGAGAGGCTGACAAAGAACAGGCGGTACCTGTCCTCGCTGGGCGTGCAGACCGGTCGGATTCTCGACGAGATCGAACGAAGGAACAATTTCATGGAGCTTTTCTTTGTCGTCTTTTACACAGCGAACTCGCTGATGAAAGCAGAGTTCTGGCGAAAAAAGCTGTCGATTAGCGAGGCGAGCGAACTATATTCCAAATTGATGAAGGAATACACAGGCTTTAACGTCCCGGGTGAGTACTGGATGCTGCACCACATACTGCCGGATGCCATCATGTATGTGCCGAGCTATCTCTTGGCTGCAGTCCGGGCCGCAGAGCTGGAGAAGCATTTGTTCGGCAGATTCGGCGAAGATTGGTGGAACCAGCCGGCTGCGGGCAAAGAGATCAGAGAAATAATGGAACCCGGCGCAAAGATAGAGCTGACGAGGTTTTCAAGATTGGACAGCAGCGTATTCATGAAAGAAATACTTGCGATAAACTAGCGCAAACAAGCATCGATAATTCGAGATTCGAGGACTAGTACACCACGCCTACCGCGGTCTTTTCTTCTGTTGACAGCTCGCGGTAGCCATTTTGGTCGATAATGACTACGTTGATGCTATCGCCAGTCCCCGCGTTTCTTCTGATGGCGGCGGCTATTGCCTGCATTGCCACCTTGTAGGCTTCATTCACGCTCATGTTGTCCTTGTACTCTGATTCGAGGTAACCGTATGCCACCGGCGACCCGCTGCCAGTCGAGATAAATTTTTCACTGGTCAGGGATCCAAAAAGGTCGATGTTATGTATCTGGCTCCCCTCCTCCTCCGTGTACCCCGCCATTATGATCTGGACGTAGTAAGGAAAGTATCTCTGGTTGAACAGGATGTTCGAGCACAGCCTTGCCGCGGACTTTACCGGCATCAGCTCCTTGTTCTGAAAACGGTAGATATTGGCATTGTACCGCATAGTGTCAACGAGGTTCTGGGCGTCAGCAACTCCCCCTGCGATGGTCATCGCCAAGTGCTTGTCTACTTGCTGTATTTTCATCACGTGCCTGTCAGCGATGAATAGACCCGCGCTTGCCCTCGTGTCTGCGGCTAGAACGACACCATCAGTGCATGTCAGGCCGCATGTAGTAGTCCCCTTCTTGATCTGGTCCGCGATGTGTTCGGGGTATCGGCTGTCCCGAGGAAGCATGTGCTGGATTTCAGTCCGGCATAACCTGACTTAAACCTATCTGCCTCCTGTTTATTTTATATCACCCTTCGACGAGTATTTTTTCGCGCAGCTTGGCAAGTACCCGTACAGCATTTGAAAAGATATGGGAAAGTCATGTCGTTCATGATAGGCAAGATGGTCCATCACTCCTCTACATAGACCGCCACCTTGTCCATGAAGTGACCTCTCCGCAGGCTTTCGACGGCCTCCGGACCAATCACCGGCGAGTGAGGAGACCTGAACTGACGTTCGCGACGATGGACCACAACGTTCCGACAAGCGACAGGTCACTGCCCATCGTCGACCAGATATCCCTGGTGCAAATCCAGACGCTTGCCCAGAACTGCAGGGAATTCGGAATCACGCTCTTTGACATGCACAGCGCTGATCAGGGCATCGTTCACGTGATAGGGCCAGAGCTCGGGCTTACGCTTCCAGGCACGACCATCGTATGCGGAGACAGCCACACTTCGACCCACGGAGCATTCGGCGCCTTTGCCCTTGGAATAGGAACAAGCGAAGTTGAACACGTGCTAGCGACCCAGTGCATGTGGATGGACAAGCCAAAGACTTTCGCCGTTAACGTAAGCGGAAGGCGCAAGAATCCGCACGCGGTAACGGCCAAGGATATCATGCTGCACATCATAGGGACCATTGGAACAGCCGGCGGTACAGGCTCTGTACTGGAATACCGCGGTGAGGCGATCTTGGAGCTTTCAATGGAAAACAGGATGACGATATGCAACATGTCTATAGAGGCAGGCGCGCGTGCAGGGCTCGTTTCCCCCGACAGCACGACATTAGAATTCATCAGAGGGAGAAGGTACGCTCCAAAGGGCGAAAATTTCGAAAAGGCGGTAGAGTACTGGAAGAGCCTTGAGACGGATGCAAACGCCTCATTTGACAAATCGATTGATTTCAACGTCAGCTCTCTGGCGCCGCAGGTCAGCTGGGGTACTAATCCTGGCATGGTCACAGATGTTACCGGCCAGGTCCCGCATCCCGACGAGTATTCGAAAGGAAACGAGAATGAGAGAAAGGCGGCAGCAAGAGCCCTGGAGTACATGGCGCTGGAACCGGGCACCGCTATCACTGACATTAGCGTCGACAGGGTGTTCATCGGCTCGTGTACAAATTCGAGGCTTGAAGATCTTCTGGAGGCATCGCTTGTTGTGAAGGGTAGGCGGATATCGCCAAATGTTCGTGCGATGGTCGTTCCCGGGTCCCAGCAGGTCAAGCGTTCGGCGGAGAGGCTCGGCCTTGACAGGGTGTTCAAGGATTCCGGCTTTGAATGGCGCGAATCGGGATGCAGCATGTGCCTTGGAATGAACCCGGACATTCTCGCGCCCGGGGAGCGCTGCGCGAGCACTTCAAACCGTAATTTCGAAGGGAGGCAGGGCAGCGGAGGAAGGACTCATCTCGTGAGTCCGGTGATGGCCGCGGCTGCTGCGATCGAGGGCCATTTTGTGGATGTGCGGGAGTGGTTCTGATGGAAAGGTTCACCGTTCTGAAAAGCAGGGCAACCCCGCTTGACCGGGTCAACGTTGACACCGACCAGATAGTCCCAAAGCAGTTCCTTAAACTGGTGAACCGGACGGGATTCGGCAAGTACCTGTTCTACGATTGGCGCTTTGACGGCGATGGTAGACCGAGGGAAGAATTTGTGCTGAACAACCCAAAGTATGCGGGCAGGCAGATTCTCCTTGCCAGGGACAACTTCGGCAGCGGGAGCTCGCGCGAACATGCTGCCTGGGCTATCCTTGATTATGGGTTTCGCGCCGTGATTGCGCCATCATTTGCAGACATATTCTACAACAATTGCGTCAAGAACGGAATACT
>CAZNOV010000003.1:0-27050 GCA_964574725.1 uncultured Nitrososphaera sp.
TATACAATATCATTAAAGTAAGAGGGTTTTGTTAGCATTGAAGGTTTTTTGTTAAAGAAGCTCTTGCCATCATGATTCAACTGGAACCCTTAAAGGATTCTTTCCCTGAGGCTAGAAAAAAGGTCTTCACGTGCATGCCCAAGTCAGATTTGTAACATAAGGAAATTGGTTTTGAGCACGTAATGTTATAAAAGCGAATTATATAGATTTATTTCCGCCTAACCCGATATACCGGTGGCGCAAATGAACGTAAAGACACTCAATGACATAGACTTTGAAAAACGGAACGGGCTCCTGCCTGTCATAGTCCAGGACATGAAGACCAAGGACATACTGATGATGGCGTACGCCAACAAAGAGGCCGTAAAAAACACAATGAGCAGCGGCAACGCGTGGTTCTGGAGCAACTCTCGCAACAAGCTATGGATGAAAGGCGAGGAATCAGGAAACGTCCAACCGGTGCACCAAATTCTTGTTGACTGCGATTCCGATGCGATTGTCTATATGGTGGATTCCAACAAGCCGGCATGCCACACCGGGAATAGGTCATGCTTCCATAATATACTGAAATGACTAGAAACTAGCTGTGTTTCTAGTAATCCCAGGACATTTGTTGTGATATTTGCGCAAAATAACTAGTTAAGCAATACAACATATGTTCCCGAAAAAGTTTAGTAATACTAAAATGGTGCTTAGCGAAGTTTTAATCACATACATCTTGACTGAGTGTAGTAAAACATGGGTAGCATCAGATCGCTAAAGTGCAGGGAATGCGGCAAAGAGTACGAGCCGCTTTTTCGCTACGTCTGCGAGGACTGCTTCGGTCCCCTTGACGTCCTCTATAGTGACCCCAAAGTGGACCGGCACACGTTTGAATTGAGGGAGAAGACCTACTGGCGTTATTTCGAGCTACTGCCGATCGCAGACAAGGCAAACGTGGTGAACCTGAATGCCGGCCTCACGCCTCTTCAGCATGCCGACAAACTCGGGGACAAACTTGGACTGAAAAATCTTTATGTAAAGAACGACTCGGTCAACCCGACGTTTTCATTCAAAGACAGACCGGCCGGAGTCGCGGTGTCTAGGGCCAAGGAGACCAGACTGAACGCGGTGGGCTGCGCGTCGACAGGCAACCTTGCATCCGCTACTGCGGCGCATGCTGCAAAGGCCGGCCTGCCCTGTTACATCTTTGCCCCGTCTGACATAGAGCACGTAAAGATTGCTCAGGCACTGTCTTACGGCGCAGAGTTTATCGCGGTGGAAGGTACCTATGACGATGCCAACAGGATCGCCTCAATAATTGGCGACTCGAAGGGTATCGGCATCGTCAATATCAACATGAGACCCTACTACGTGGAGGGATCAAAGACTCTTGCTTATGAAGTGGCGGAGCAGCTGAGCTGGGAGGTCCCAGACTCTCTGATAATTCCTGTGGGAAGCGGCGCAATGCTCAACGCGATCTGCAAGGGCTTTGAGGAGCTGCATTCGCTGGGGCTTATCGATAGCCCGAAGAATATGAAAATAATCGCAGCTCAGCCACACGGCTGCGCCCCGATTGTCGACGCGTTCAAACGCGATAGCGATGAAGTAATTCCAGTCGAGCGACCCGAAACGATCGCAAAGAGCCTTGCAATCGGCGACCCTGGCGACGGCATCTACGTACTCCGGCGCCTGAAGCAGTACAACGGCATTGCAGAAGAGGCAAGCGACGACGAGATCTGCGACGGCATACTACTCCTTGCACAGACCGAGGGCATTTTCACAGAGCCGGCCGGCGGTGTATCAATCGCTGTTCTTCAAAAATTAATAGAGGATGGAAAGATAGACAGGGACGAGCGCGCGGTCTGCTATGTCACAGGCAACGGTCTAAAGACTACAGAAGCGATAATGGGCCTGCTGCCAAAACTCACTGCTGTCAAACCTGACGCCGCTCAGGTATCGGCCATGATCAGGTGACATGACATTGGCCAAGATAGAATTTGTGATTCCGTCAGTACTGAACAGGGGTCAGGGGGAAAAGAAAATCGCGCTCGACGCCGCTGACCTGCAGGAGGCGTTCGGCAGGATTTCAGAGCAGATGGGCGACGATTTCAAGCGGCGAGTGTTCGACCACAACGGCAAACCCAGGTCGCTTATCAACATCTACATCAACGGCAAGAACATGCGTTTTAGCGGCGGCATGACTTCGCCATTGAATGACGGCGACTCTGTCTACATCCTCCCTGCGGTCGCTGGAGGCGGGGATCTTACAAGCGACGAGATGCAGCGCTATTCAAGGCAGGTGATGCTTGAAGAGATCGGCTTTGAAGGGATGGAGAAAATAAGGAACGCGAAGGTCTGCGTTGTCGGTGCAGGCGGCATCGGCAACCCTGTTGCGACGCAGCTCGTGGCAATGGGTGTCGGTAAAGTGCGCATTGTCGACAGGGACGTCATCGAAGTTACCAATTTGCACAGGCAGCATCTTTACACCGAGGATGACATCGGCAGGGTTAAGGTAGAGGTGGCTGCAGAACGGCTCCGCAAACTCAACCCTGGCGTAGAAGTCGAGCCGGTGCCAACATCTGTCACAAAGTTTACGGCAGAAAGCATTGTCAAAGGATCTGATGTTGTTATCGATGCTCTTGATAGTATAGATGCCCGCTACGCTCTCAATGATGCCTGCCTAAAGCTTGACATCCCATTAATCTACGCTGGTGCAATCGGTGTAACTGGAACAGTGTGCACTATTTTACCAAACAAGTCAGCATGTGTGAAATGCAGATTCCCTGAGCTCAAGGAAGACGAAATGCCTGCATGCAGCACTGAAGGTGTGCACCCGTCGATTCTGTATCTAGTTGCAGGCGTCGAAGTATCCGAAGCCGTCAAGATAATTATGGGAAAAGAACCTGATTTAGTAAACACCATATTTCTGATGGATCTGGGAAACCTTACGTTTGACAAATTCAAGATCAAAAGAGCGGAAGAATGTCCAGCCTGTGGAACCAACCACAAAGAGAGCAAGGTCGCCGCAAAAGAGCTGATAATTGAGGAGCTGTGCGGAAGGGACCGGGGCAAGCGCACCTGGACTGTCACGCCGGCCGAGCCGGTTGCACTGAACCTTGTCGGCATAGTAAAGAGCGCCGAATCGCTTGGCTACTCGGTCAAGACAAGGGGAAACCTCGGCATAACGGCAGTTAACGCTGGCAGGATGTCAGTGAGCTTCCTCTCAAGCGGGGCCGCGACAATAGTGGGAGCCAAGGACGAAGAGGACGCGATAAAGATCTACAACACCTTTGTGGATGGCTCCCGTTCAGCCTAGCTGCCGACAAACTCCATCAAGCTTGACTGCGATTTCTTTTCTTCCCTGAAGATCAGTTTCAATTCCTGTGACAGTGACTGAACCCTGCTCTGCAGGTACTCGCCGACCTTGTACTCGCTGCACATGTCTTGCGCGATGCCAAGATATTTTTCAACGGCACCTCTCGTCACGGTCGGTATCAGCTCGCCCTGGCACTCTGCGCACTTTCCCGCAAGCGGCATCCGTCTGAACTTTACACCGCACGACTTGCAACGAAAAGTCTGTGAAGAATACGATCGCATGTTGCCCATTATGTCCGGCAGTATGTGCGTGGTCAGAACCATCGCGGCAACTTCGTCCGCATCGACAGCATTTATCAGCTTTGCTGTGTCAAATTGCATCTTGAGTTTTTCTTGCATAGTGTTTAACCTAGAATACGCGCTCCTGTGCTCCTTTGTTGTAAGCGATTCAGTGTGATGAGTAAAACCAAATCCAAAGAACTGATCGTCATGGCCTACGCGATTCTTGATTGTCTCGATCAAGCCTGCCGCCTCGCCAGCGTTTGCCTGCTTCCAAGTCGCCTCATAGAATTCGAATGGATATGAACTCGCGATGTCGACGTTATGAGCCTGTCGCTGAACCTCATGCGGCAGCACCACCGGCTGTATCAGCAGCGGTGCGTCCATCAGCCCGCCTATTTTGTCCGGCAGAAAGTCGGCAGAAAAGTTGAGGTACGCGTCCATCAGTAGCATAATAGAGTCCGCGTCTCCGTCGCAGTCCCGGCGCTTGGCTGAATGCCATACAGGGGATGCAAGGCAGACCTGCGAATCCGTGAACCCAATTATTCTCCCCATTATTCCGACCGAGGTGTGCGGTGCAAGGCCCACCACCAGATGACCCACAAGATCTTCGGCGGCAGATAACTTGTAGATTGGATCGAGATCGTACAGCTTCGTCAGCTCTTCGTCGATGAATCTGGCAACTCTCAGGAGATGATTCGCACATTCACGGGGAATAATCACGTCCTGCATCATGAGCTCGACCAGCTGATCCTGCATCACGAGCTCCCTGCCAGAATAGTCGCGCATATATCCCAGCTCACGTAATTTCTGGACGCTGGTGGAAATCCAGGCAGGCCTGAAATGCGTCAGGGGTCCGTTCGTTGCGTCGAACCTTATGGTGCCGTCCTTGAATGTATACAGACCGTGCTTTTGTCGCAATATCCCCTTTTCGAGTGGCTCCGCAGCCCTGTGTCGGTTCATTAGAGACTTGACTCCCTTGAACGGCTCTGTTGGTCTAGCGCCCAGCTTTCTTCCGGCCTTCTCAACTGCAGACCTCAAAGGAAAGCTCACCGACGAGTGTGTCCTCCCTTCCCTGCCACATCTGGGGCATTTCTCGCCTTCTTCAACTTCCGACCTGCACTCTATGCAAATATTCCGCAGCAAAGTAGGACGGCCGCATCCCCTGCAGTGCGTCCCCACCGAGGGCGACTTGCAATCGCTGCAGTACCTGTTTGCAATTTCAGCGTAGAAGGAGGAGTCCCTGCACGCCTTCATGATATCGCGGGTCGCGCCGCCTCTTGTACCCACCGGAAACAAAACATGCACGGGAGGTTTCATCTTGCGTTCAGCAGCTTTTTCTGGTCTTCCAACCCTGACCGCGATGGTCGAAGAAAATTTCGGTGCAATGGCAATTCCTGATGCATTGCTGACAAATTCAATCGTATCCTTGCAGGCTTCTGGCACGGGCCCGGCCAACAGCCTGCGTAACGAGTATGACTGATTCGCATTATCAATCATGATGTTCCCATCGCGAATGGAATGCTCTACTCCAAGGTTTTCTAGGATGCCCTTCAATCTTGAATCATTGGGCAGCGCGCTATTGGAAATTATTCTCTCCCTGAGGTAACTCGCGTCGGAGACGCTGATTGCATCCCAGTAGAACGAGTATCTTGGGTAGAGCGGTATCCCGAGCTCCTTGGAGATCTCAAACGCCTCGTCGACCGTCGGGATGGCGCTGAACGGGTTTTCAGCAAGATGGATCAGGCTTTCTCTGCCGCTGATATCCTTGCAGGACAACAGCTTGGAGCGAAGATGGAGCGCCCAGATTTCTTCGACATAGCTTGCAGGCAGCAGCTGCGCGTTGTTTTCCAGAAAGTCGCCGTAGCTTATGAGCATGTCGCCCAGGTACAGAATTTTGTTGATTCTTTCCCTGACCTTTTCTGCATCACTTGCTGTGGACACCGTCATTACTCTCCCGTCGTCAAGCCTGACGATGGGAGGCTCAATCGTGTCGACCAGAGCGATCGTCGAGGCCTTGCCGGGGCTGTCCAGCTTGATCTGGGTCCCGGCAACAATTGCATGATCAAGAATGACAGGAACGGCAGGGTGTATCCCTACCGTTGCAAATCCTGTGTTATAGCATCGCCCGTACCGGAGGCGGAAGCCCCCTAACTTTTTGGCCATCGAAAGAACGGGCCGGCCTGTAATCACTTCAGACATCCTGTGTTGAGCCGCGTCGTCATCTCCGGTCTGGATCGCACCTTTGAGCTCCCTGAGCCACTGCCACCCATCCAGCTTGAGAGCTTCTACCAGTTTCAAAAGTTTGCGACTGCGCCCGATGAGGCCGTCGTTCATCACGCGCAGCGCGCCGCCGCGAACCCTGTCCGTGGCGATCCTTCGCATTCCCTTGTGACCAACGACTTCGACCGGATCGGTATCGACCCCGTCGAGTTCGACTGGCAATCTGGAGATGCATTTCACAACGTCTTCGTCAAGCACTTTGAACTGGAACCCCATGACCTCGCGCTCGTATATTCGGAGCTCTTCCACGAACCTGCCGGTCTCATCATCAAAAGAATTCGCAAGGTAGCGGCCGAGTCCCGCCACATTTCTCGCGTGGTCTGCAATGAGCATCGTGAGTGCCGCTTCCGTTCCTCCTGCGGATCTGATCGGACCTGCAAACGACACGGAAAGGTATTCGCTGCCGTCCAAGTTTTTCTTGATCGCGACATCCGATATTCCCTGCAGCGGCGCGACCGTGACGCCTTCCGTCACCACTGCAAGCGAAACGCGCACCGCACTGTCAAGCCTTGCGGTGAGGTCTGCAGAACCGTAATCGCCGACCGCAATCTCCTCGGCTATCTGAAGGGCTGCCCGTTCCTTCGTGGTGTGCGACAGCAGGTTCCGGAGCCTCTCAGCGATGTCAAGGTCGTGCATCTTGGCGACCCTGTCCGCGAGGTCAAATGCCAGCTTGGGCTCCACAATGTCAGCAACGTCAAAGCCCTTCCTGCGGGCAACTCGGGCGTGGTTGAAGTTCTGGTAGACGCCTGCTACGATCTGGCGCTGGTAGTTCCTGTAATATGCCGGCATCTGAATATCTTTGAGACGGACCTCGGCCTCGTCGACGCCCATGCCATCATCGCGACCGAATGGCTTTGATTATTGAAGAAAATCTATCCTGCCAGTTTGTTTCCTTTTCAATCATCGTGCCGATTACAATAACATCTGCGCCAGCCTTGGCCAGCTTTGCCGCGGTTTCTGCTGTCCGTATCCCGCCGCCCACAATCAGTATTCCATCAAAATATTTCCTCACAGCGACCACCATCTCAGGAGTGACGCTTTGCGAAGCTCCCGAGCCGGCTTCGAGGTACACAAACCTCATCCCCATGTACTGCGCCGCGAGGGAATACATCATTGCAATATTCGGCTTGTGGAACGGGATGCCTCGCGCCCTGCCGACAAACCATGCTGCGGTCCCTTCGCCAACAATGATGTACGCTGTGGGAAGCGGCTCGATACCATATTTTTTCACTGCCAAGGCTCCAAGCGCCTGGGCCCCCGTCATGAAGTAAGGATTTTCAGAGTTGAGCAGCGAGCTGAACAAAATTGCATCTGCCTTTGGGGACACCCCCGTAACGTTTCCGGGGAATAGGATGACTGGTATCTTGATCTTTTCCTTGACCTGCGATACAACCTTGGCAAGCTCCAGCTGGTCGATCGCCGAGGATCCCCCAATAAGGATCGCTGATGCACCCATATCCTCCAGCTTGCCTGCCAGTGAAGCTGCATCTGCCGCGTTTTCAGAATCGATGAGTGGAAGACAGATAGTTCCCCTTTTGTTTATCTCACCGCGTAAATACTGCTCGACCTTTCCCCCAACACCCAAGCCCCTTTGTGAATATAGCGAGTCTCTTTAAAGTTTGATGCTTCAGCAGATTTTAATAGAACGGCTGCTATACATAATTGTATAGCCCAGATGGCCGGTGATGAATCCAATTCTAACAAACTGCTCAGCCAGCTTGTTGCAAATTCCTTGTTTACCGAAAAGCAAATGTCAATAATTTCCAAAATCCTGCAAGGGAGCCGAAGGCCTGAAAGGATGACTTCGGGCGCATATTACCGGCAGGTCAGGCAGTGCAGGGAAAAGGTTGTCGCCTTGCTGTACAGCGCGGTCCTTCTGCAATCGACGGGAATCATCCAGCCTGACGGCCTTGTGACATTGAGCAGGCTTGGACAACAAATGGCTGTGATATTTGGCTCGGAAACGCGTGATGTGATATCACAGGAACGCATCAAAAGCGTGATGTCCGTCACGGATCAGCTCATAAAAAGGGTATCCAGGTTGTAAAATACTGTCGCGCATCACTGTTATATCACGCGGCCGCAACATCACGCGTGATATGGCCGTAGATCTGTCACAAGCTGCAAGCCTTATGAGTAGTGATGTTGTGATATACTCTGCGCTTGCGTTCTTTGCAGGCATGGCCGGTGTGATATTATATCACAGGCTTGTGATGCTCTACAATCGGCGAACTTACCATCCTGACGAATCCGTCATAGAGTCAATCGTTCTCGAATACACCCGGCGCCTTCGAGATTATGACCGTGTGATAGCCGACATGCGCACCAAAATCGACATCATGGACTTGAGACTGGAGGCTCCTCCTGCGCCCAGCACGCCGTCACAGCTGTTGCGGCCATCACAGGCGCCGCAACATCACGTAGCGCGCGTGACGCAGCCTGTCGATGTCACGCAGCAGGTGGATGGCACTTTAGAAGAGTTGGAGGGCCAGAACGGCACCACGGACTATATCCTGAAAATGCTCGCGGAAAAGCCCCGAAGCTCACGCGAAGTGCAGCAATCGATCGGAAGGAGCCGTGAGCATACAGCGCGCCTCATGAAAAAACTGACAGAGTCGGGTCTGGTGGAAAGAGACATTAACGTAAAGCCGTTCCAGTACACCATTACCGATTCAGGTCGCGGGGTGCTCCAGGGAAGGGTTGGAGTTGTGTCCGAGCTGAGGGCTCCCTAGCTGTTGTGTAAACCCATTCTTTGCCTTGGCGGGTTCTATCAAGTCTTCCGCGCTGCGAGTATCTTGCCAGGTATGTCGAGACGACGCTCAGTTTTATTGGTTCGTTAAACTGATCCTCGTAGAGTTCAAGGATGTCAGTCGACGTGAAAGTGCCGTATGGGAACTTGCCGTCGACAAGGATTCGTATCCTGTCGCCTACCGATGCCGGGATTGGCGCAAGCGCCTCAGGTTCAGAATGGCCGTTTCCGGATTCGATGTTCAGCAGGTCCATGAACTCAACTATCTTCAGGATCTTATCCTTGGATACATTGCCCTCTAGTGAGAGGTTGTACTTGCTTCCTTCGGCGTCCTCTAGCTCTATCCTGAATTTCTTTTTCCCCGAACTCATATATGATGAAGGTAGCTGGACTTGCTAGGGTCTTAACACTTAACACTAGATCTGTCAAGTTTGATAACAATTTGCTCAGCTCTTCTTAACCGCTATTGAGACAGTAGCTTTTGCTGGTTAACAGGGTTCGACGCTTAGCTAATTCTCTAACCGGAAAGGGCGGGAATTGGAGTTCCACTGGAAATAAAGGGGTGTCTAGTGGCATGTTAACTCTGTTAAGGACCGATCTTAACGTTCCATTGGAAATCAAGGGGTCATTTTGCACCGATCGCTTGGAGAAATGCTAATGGTTCGTTAACACGACTTTATGGCCCATTGTGCTCGACGGCCCCCCACCCCTCCATTTCTCTTCCAGAACCCTTCTCTGAGCTTACTTTATGTTTTGTCAGATAATTGATCCGTAAACCAGTACAACTTGATTTGGTTGTTTATAACTGACCTGTTAACATGACTGTGAAGGTAAAGTTAACAAATTCCGATTGTGGATAGGAAAGGCAGGGGTGGCGGGGTGAACATCGGTTGAGCTCTACCGACATTGACAACATTTTCAACAAGGCTGCAGCAGGCAGGTCACTACTGAAAAATAGGCGCACGTTAACCATTGATTACATTCCTGAAAAGCTGCCATTCAGGGAGGTCGAGGCAAGAACACTCGCACAAGTACTTTCTACAATATTCAAGGGCTCGAGACCATCGAATCTGCTGCTGTTTGGCAAGCCAGGAACCGGCAAGACGGCCGTCGCGAAAAATGTTGTCGAAAGGTTGACAAGGAAAGCACGTGAGCTCGGGATGGAAGTCAAGATTCCAATAGTTAATGCCAAACTTGCGGGAAGCCCTTACAAAGTTCTTTTTGAAATCGCCGAGGAAATAGGCATTAACCACGAGCAAAAAGGCAAGGTTCACTTCACCGGTCTTTCAATGGGAGAGGCAACAGACAGGATACTGCAATTCATCCACAAGAAAAAACTCCGCGCGATACTCGTCATAGACGAAATGGATTCTTTGGTAGAAAAGAGCGGCGACGACATACTCTACAGTTTTACAAGAGCCAACCAGCGCATGGCAGGCGGCGGGTTTGTTTCGCTGATTGGAATATCAAACAGCCTTGACTTCAAGGACAAGCTTGATCCGCGAGTCAGGAGCAGCCTGAGCGAGGAAGAAACGGTCTTCAACCCCTACACCGTGGAGCAGCTGCGCCAAATCCTACAGGAGAGAGCCAAACTCGCGTTCGCCAATGGCGCGGCTTCAGACGCGGTGGTGAACTTGTGTGCTGCAGTTGCAGGCAGGGAGCATGGAGATGCAAGGAAGGCCATAGATCTCCTCCGAGTGGCGGCAGAGCTGGCCGAGCGGGAAGGGGCGAGTAAGGTCGAGGAAAAGCATGTTAGGGCGGCGCAGGACAAGATCGAGAAAGACGCACCTTACGAGGTTTTGAAAAATTCTCCAACTCATACGAAACTTGTGATATTAGCCGTGATGAAGGCGAGGAATGGCAGCACCGGGGAAGTCTACAGCCTGTACTCATCGATATGTAAGATGAAGGACCAGGATCCTCTAACACAACGGCGGATGACCCAGATAATCAGTGAACTCGACCTTTTGGGCATTGTCAGCACAGATGTCGTGAGCCAAGGCCGCTACGGCAGGTCCCAGAAAATTACACTGACGATACCACATTCAACCGTCAACGAGGCTCTCGGGCCGGAGACCGGCCTGCCCGCGATTATTGATTCTGATTGAAATCCTTGATGAACGGCTGCAACGTCGCAAGGTTTACCAATATCGCAATTCCCGGAGTCGGGGTTATGCCCATCGTCTGCTGGAAATTCGTCTGCCTCTGCCAGGCGCCAGAGTTTACAATCAGGGTTCCCCTGTAGTTCTGCATTTCGACGACATGAATGTGACCTGAGTGGAGTATGTCGGGCACCTCGGAAATTACCATCATGTCTTCCTGCTCGGGGGCGATCGGAGTACGCGCGCCGTAGGTCGGTGAAAGATGACGAGCCTTCAAGAGCATCTTCATCGCCTCGGCAGGCTTGGCATAGCTTAGGCCCGGCGTTGTGGCGATCACGTCATCGAGACTTTGACCGTGGTACATCAGGATCTTGACGCCGTTGAGCTCAAGCATTGCGGGGTTCCCCAGCATCTTGCAATGATCAAGGCGGCGCAGCTGTTCTTCCAATCCGTTTCCGGGGATTGATGGCTGCGGCAGTGCGCGCCTCCCCGGATCGTGGTTTCCGGGTATCACGAAAATCCTGATATGTTTTGGGACCCTAGCGAGCAACTCCAGCGCGCGGCTCATCTGCTTTTCCGCGCGCAACTCGATTAGTTCTTTATCTTGGTTGGGATAAATGCCAATGCCGTCGACAAGATCGCCGGCAAAACAAAGGAATCTGATCTTGCTCACCACCTCGTCTTCGCTCGTAGAGAGCCACTCGAGGAAGCGCGAAAATTCAGAGTCCATGAAATGCTTGCTTCCTACATGAAGATCTGAAATCAAGACCGCGTACGACTCTGATCCGCTTCTGTTCGGAAGATGATCAGGGATGTCCGGGCTAACGATATTCTTTACTGTTGCATTACCCTTCATGCCCTTTCCACCGCTTTCAACTTCCAACATCACCATCTGGTCCAACGCCAAAGACGCTGCTTGCTTCTTAACATCCTCTGTTACTGCCATTACACTGACGGTCCCCGTGTAATCATCGATTGCCAGCTCGATCCCATTTTTCTTATGTCGTCTTGACATCAGCAGGCCTGCCACCAAGGTTGTGGGCCCATTGCGAATGGGTCGCGCTCTTGCTTCGTCATTGAACTTGCCACTCCCACTCTGCATGTTCTGCTTGAAAAGAGCGATTTTTGAAATGCGCTTGCTCTCGGGTCTCTGGGACAGGATGCGCATCGATTTCTCGAACCTGCTCCGAAACAGCGCGGTGTAGCCCTCCACCCCTTCTCCAGTCGCCACTTGCGGTGTAGGATCCATCGAGACGGTAGAAACTTGTTCCGAGGGGCCCGGCTCAACTTTTGTTGGTCTCAGCAAGATCCTAATGTCTTCAACTAGGATTGTGGAATTCTTCGACTGTCTTTTCGTCTTGATGATATCCTGCACAATCTTGAGGATATCGGATTCGAGCCCTTTGAGCATGGCAAACGCGTCGGGATGAATCTGAAATCCGTTGCTGGTTGCATATGACAGCGCATTGAAAACTTCATTCTGGATTGCCATCGATCCCGAGCCGGTCTTGGATTCGGAAGAGATGCTTAATTAGATTTCTGTAATCCGATCGTCACTGTTTTAAGCTAGAATGCCTCTAATTATTGATGTCAATGAAAAAATTCTGCGGCCGGTGCAGCAAAGAGCTGCCTGCCGAGTCTAGATACCTTCTGTGCGATGAATGTCACAAACGCACCGTCATGTCAGAAGAGGACAGGGCATTCTACGAAAACTCACGTGTGCACTACTAGAACATCCGAATGTCAAGGTTATAATTGGCCTGAAAAGTCATTTGACCCGTGGCAACCACCGCGCAGACTGCCGGCCCAAAGGTAGGCGCGGCCCTTACTTTCTCCGCAATGGTAATGCTTTATTCCGTGATGCTTTTTGGCGTGTACATCACTTCCTCAAGGCAGGGTCTGGCGTGTCCAGACTGGCCGCTCTGCCCAAACGGGTTTGGGTTTCCTTCAGACAAGTACTTTTTTGAGCATTATCACAGGCTGATGGTGGTGATCACCGCCGGGTTGGTCTACGCATCAGCGGCATACTCTGCGTCTCGCGTCCGCCGGGCTCGGAGGACAGCATTTCTTGCGGCGATTATCGTTTCGGTCCAGATAGCGCTCGGCTTCGTGGTGGTGACCACAGAGCTTCAGCCGCTGATGGTTGCGACGCACCTTTCGACAGGGATTCTGCTTTTTGCGATGACTCTCATGACCTTTCTAAGCGCCTATAGGAGCATTCCCCCGATGCGCTGACGTTGAGGTACCATCAACTCTATAACAATTAACCATCAGCCTTAAAATGAAAAAATACCCCTCAATAGAGGAGAGTTGCGCCAGACAATCCTTCTCGTGGATCAAAAGCACAGCACTGCAAACCTGATGAAGACCTACCTGCGCGCCGATGGATTCAGCGTAGACCACACACCAGACCCTTCAGAGGCGCTGAAATTTGCAAGCCAGATGAAATATGAGGTGGTAATAACGGACCTAGTGATGCATGGCATGACAGGAATCGACCTCTACAGGGAAATAAAATCCAGCTATACCAGCCATATTGCCTTCATGTTCCTCCTCAGCATTTCAAGCGAAGCACTGCGCCTGATGGGCTCCCTCGATAGAACCGACGTGATAAAGAAGGAGCCGCTGTCGATTAATGAAGTAATCTCCAAGGTGCGGGCTGCCATCACGAATAGTCGCTGAATATGCTGTTTATATGCGACAGCAATTCGTTGCGAAGCTCGATCACTTTTTCCCGCTTCTCGCCATCGAGATCGTTCATCAACAGAGCGTCCAGACCTTCCACAATGTACTTGATGTTTGACAATGTGAGCAGAACCTTTTCGTCCTCTTGATGATGCTTGCTGGCCATTTCCCCTGCATTACCATCCGTGGCGGCTATTATTAATCTCAATGGAGCAGTCATTTCATGGGTGCCCGCATACGGGCATCCTGCACCTGAAAACAGAAATATCCTTCCTGCAAACTTATTCCAATAATGGCTGACGATAGCTCCACCGAAGGTAGCATTAGGTACCAGCGCCAGACAATTCTGAACCTTTACAACTCGGGCGTCCCTCCGGACGTAATTGCGGTGCAGATGGACATCAGCCAGGAAGAAATTGAAAGTGTAATTCAGGACGCAGCTGCCGCTGCTGAGAAGGCGAAATCTGCGGAGGGCTCCACAGAGCCTTCCCTTGCGTCTTTCTACCTTGATGCTGTCGTTGATCTGGACAAGGCGATCAAGCGGGCGCAGGAGAGCGTGTGGAGGGCATTAAAGGCGGAGCCCCAATTCAACCTCTCGACTGAAGAGGCCCACAACACTCTCGCAAGACTCGCTAGGAGGAAGGCCATCCTCGTAATACTGAACATAGATCTTGTCGGCTCGACTAGGATGTCGATGACGCTGCCGGTGGACAGGCTGGCGACGATCATGCAGGCATTTGCGGAACAGATGTCCATTACAATAAGCGCGTATGGCGGCTATGTCCTAAAGTACGTAGGCGATGCGATCCTCGCCTTCTTTGTCGCGGAAGGCGAGCCCTTCCTCCCTTCCATAAATGCTGTCAATTGCGCTCGCTCTATGATCAAGATAATGAGGGAAGGGATCAACCCGATCCTCAACCAGTACGACTATCCCGAGATGAGCGTGAGGGTAGGAATCGACTTGGGCGAAAACGCGGTCGTCCAGTACGGTTGGGACACACACACCGTCGATGGGAAGCAGTTAAGATGGCCACATTACGACATCCTTGGTTACACAATGAACATCGCAACAAAAATGACCGCGCTTGCCAAGCCCGACCAAGTAGTAATCGGCAAGATGGTGTATGACGTCCTAGACGAGCGCCAGAAATCCACGTTCCGGCCCCTGAAAATAAATCCCGAGATGTGGAGCTATGTGAGCGACTATACCGGCGGCATATACCCGCTTTATGGAACGGCGTAGGATTAGATATATATCTGAAAAACACGATGCTATTGCTGCCAGTTGCGCGCGATAGAATACAAGGATTCTTTTGTTAACATTGCCGGTCTCATAGGAGGGGAGGAGTACGTCAAGGTCGCCCGGTCGCTCCTCAATACCGAGGATGTAACAGATGAAGAGATCGCCAGCGCAACAGGACTGAAAATTAACATCGTCCGCAAGGTTCTATACGACATGTTCGGAAAGGCACTGATAACAGGCATCAGGGTCAAGGACGAAAAAAAGGGATGGTTCGTCTACCGGTGGCGGGCAAAGCAGGATCAGGTCGACAATTTCATAGACAACCAGAAGAAAAAAATCCTCGACAGGCTCCATAAACGCCTAGAGTACGAGGACTCGACAGAATTCTATCACTGTGGCAACCATGACTGCGCCCGGGTGAAATTCGACACGGCCGTAGAGCTGTTCTTCAAGTGCCCCAACTGCAAGGGACCACTCAACATGGTCGACAATACAAAGATCAAGGAAGCACTGCGATACAAGATAGATCAGATAACCACCGACATATCAAGCAAATAACTCGGATAGAGTTATGCTCGTACTAGCGATCTTGCTGCGCGGAATATATCAAGCCACATCTCCCAGGTCAATTTCCCGGTGCTCGTATTCTGCCGGCTGGGATGATAGGAGGCGAGGAGGATCTTGCCATCGCCGATTTGATGCCGAATTCCGTGAGCAAACGCAAGTCCTTTCAGGTTAATTGTTCTGCAATACGCACCAAACGCAATCCTGCCAAGGGCGAGCACAACCCTGGCATTCTTCAATATGCTGAGCTCTGCAAGCAAGTACTGTGAACAGTTTGACAATTCTGAAGGCAGTGGCTTGTTTCCGGGAGGAGCGCATCTCACTGCAGCCGTGACATAAGCGTCATCAAGAACAAGTCCATCATCTTTCGAAATGCTCGTGGGCATGTTTGCAAAGCCTGTTTCATGCATGGCCCTTGCGAGCCAGTCACCGCTGCTGTCGCCGGTAAACATTCTCCCGGTCCTGTTGCCGCCGTGAGCTGCGGGGGCGAGACCCAAAATCAACAGTCGTGCTCTAGGATCGCCCCAGCTCGGTACGGGCCGGGCCCAGTAATCATCGTGGACAAACCTCTTGACTTTTTTCTCTCCGACTTGCCTGATGTACTTTGCGAGCCTCGGGCAGAGCGTGCATCTCGCTATCTTGGTGTTCAGCCGACAAAGCTCGTCGTCAGGTTCCACGAATAGTTTCGCTGCATTGTTCGTTATTAGGCTAATCTTTTTATCACCCATGGTCTCGTTCGTCTTACAATTGTCGAGTGCCGAGAGAAATTCTGGCAGCAACACTTCCAGCGATGAGCTGACGCTGATCGCTGGTTCCGTTGTGTTGGGTGAAAGCCCTGCTTACCAGCTAAAGTACTGGAGAAAAAAGTTTGGAGTCAAGCAGGCAGATCTCGCAAGAAAGATGGAGATCACTCCTTCCGTCCTGAGCGACTATGAAAAGGGACGCAGGCCGTCGCCAGGAGTAAACTTCATCAAACGATACCTGCTCGCCCTTTACGAACTCGACAAGCGCGGCCTCTCGAGTACAGAGGCACAGCAGGTTGCGGCGGCGCCGGTAGCTGATGCACATATAAGCCAGCCGTAACAAAATCGTCCCATGCCTCTAATTGTAGTTTCGTTATACCCGGGCAGGACTTCTGAACAGAAGGACGAATTCGCCAGGGCCGTGACCGACTCGGCTGTGCGGATACTGAAGACAAAACCAGAACATGTTATCGTGGTGTACGATGAAAAACCCAAGGAAAACTGGTTCAAGTCGGGAAAGCCGCTCTAGATATGCGCGAGCAAAACTTTTTCTATTTTGACCAGCTGCAGTTGTCTGCTTGACGAAAATCGCGATAGTGCAGATGCGGTCATCCGAAGACAAGCAGGAAAACCTGATCAAGTCCATCGATTTTGTCAGCGAAGCAGCATCAGCCGGCGCGGAACTCGTCTGCTTCCCCGAGTTCCAGATGGCCTATTCGCCTCCCAGCCAGTCCGCAAAACAGCTCGCCGGGATCGCAGAAACGGTAAAGGGCGAATTCATCGCTGCGCTTTCGAAGGCGGCAAGAAAGAACAAAATTGGAATTGTCGCCACGATCTACGAGAAGAGCAGCGCCCCGCGCGTCTATGACACTGCAGTGGCGCTGACTCCATCGGGGGCGGTGGCGTCAGTGTACCGCAAGTTACACCTCTATGATGCACTCGGATTCAAGGAATCTGCAAAGATGGCGCGGGGCAAAACGATCAAAGCCCCGATACGCACAAAGGCTGGCAGCGTCGGTCTTTTGATCTGCTACGACCTCCGCTTTCCGGAGCTTGCCAGGATACTGACTGTGAAGGGCGCGGACATTCTTGTCGCACCATCGGCGTGGGTGCAGGGCGAAATGAAGGAAGAGCACTGGGTGACGATGATCAAGGCCAGGGCGATAGAAAACGGCTCGTACGTCGCAGCCCCGGATCAGGTGGGAAACAATTTCTGCGGAAGGAGCATGGTTGTAGACCCGTTCGGCGTCGCACTGGCAGACATGGGCCAGCGCGAGGGCGTAGAAACGATCGAGATCGATCGCTTACGGGTCAAGCAGGTCAGGAAATCTCTGCCTCTACTCAAGAACCGCCGGACAGACATTTACCAAATCTCGTACTAGCAGCTTAGAGCCAAAAAGTGGTCGTTATGAGTGGTCTTCCATTCAATCCTGCACTCGCGCTTGTCAATCGGACAAGGGAACCTCTCCTTGCAGTGTTCGCAGAGGTGCGAATGATCGCTGTAGACCATCAAGAGTACTGATATGGATTTTATTTCTTATCAAGGTAGTGCAGGCTTTCTAGGGAATGGCATTCTAGAGGATCACTACCGACCACGGACTTCATTTGCTTCTTGACGGGCATTGCATGTTGATGCAGGTTATCCACTGCTTCGTATTCCGGCCGAAAATCACTCCGATGACCGGCCATCCGCACACGGTGCAGCTCCTTCCGGTTATTCTGATCGACCCTTTTTGCGGCAGCGGTGCAGTAGCCTTGCACGAATTTGCTGCATAGTTTGAGCAGCCGACAAAGCGTTTTCTCGATATTCTTGACCTGATCATCCGCAGCTGCCCCGACTTGCATAAAGGGCACTGACCTAGAGTTGAGGCCTGCACCCGATCCGAAGCGTCAGCCTCGTCAATGCCCCTGCCGATCTCAAGTTCGTTCTCACTAAATCCGGATAGCGATTCTATCAGTTTGTCCAGCGTACTTTCGATAGCTGCGGGGCTATCGGACGAGCCTGCCTCTATCCTCTCGAGCTGCTCTTCCATAGACTTTGTAAGATCTGTGGATATTATTGCAGGGGCAAATTCTTCCATCGTTTCTATTACCGCAAATCCGAGATCCGTGACCCCGATCCCACCGCGGGTTGAAGAGACATAGTTTCTCTTGAATAGCGTAGAAATGATGTCAGCCCTTGTCGCCTTTGTCCCAATCTTCTCCTGTTCCAGCTTGGCCAGCAGTGTTGCCTGATTGTACCTCCGGGGCGGCTGGCTGAATTTTTCTTCCATGGTTACCCCGGTATTTTCCACCTCATCGCCTTTGTGCAGCTGCGGCAACGCGCGTTGCTCCATCCTTGCGTAAGGGGCATAGAACATCATCCAACCCTCATGGATGGCGGCCATGCCCTCTGCCCTGAATTGATGCACTCCAGCGCCGATGCTGACGACTGTGCGCCTACTCGAAGCAGCATCTCCAAAGGTCGCAAGAAACCTCTTCACTATTAGGTCGTAGATTTTCAATTCTAGGGCATGGAGCCTGCGTGTCGACACTACGCCGGTGGGATATATGGCAGGGTGGGCTGGGTCGGACATCGTTCCTTCGTTCGGTAAGAGCCTGCCCCGCGATAGCAGGCTCGATGCGATCCTGGCGTAGCTTCCATTTTTCGCCAGCCCCGCAATGATCTTGGCATATCCAATCGAAGAGGGAAGTTTTTGGCTTGAGGTCCGCGGATACGAAATCAGTGCCTGAAGATACAGCTTTTCAGCGATCGCAAGAGTATATCCCGGGGAAATCCTGAAGAGCCGATAGGCTTCGCGCTGCAGGTCGCCAAGGTTGAACGGAGCCGGAGGCCGAAGAACCACATTGCTGATTGCAACATCCGTCACCACAGCTCCGGCGCCAGAGCACTGCCCAACAATTTTTCTGGCTTCGGCGAGCGAATCGATCTTGGGCTTCGCATATTCCACTGCAAACACTTGCCCATCCTTCCGAAAATTGCCGGATACCGTCCAATAAGGATCCGCGATGTGAAGTCTGATCTCCAGCTCCCTGTCGACTGCAAACGCAAGAGTGGGACCCTGCACTCTTCCAATGGACAGATCGCGGTAGCGGCCCCTGACTTTCTTGAAAGAACCGGACAGAGCCCTTGACAGGTTGACGCCGTATAGAAAATCGAGCATATGACGCGACCGGCCGGCTGCTGCCAGCCTTCCGCTGGGGGCCCTCAGGTTCAGAAACGAGTCCCTTATTTCGTCGTCGGTCAATGTCGAGAACTTTGCGCGCAGCGATTTTTCGTATTTGTTTCCGCATGCGTATTGGAGTATGCTGTGCCCGATCACTTCGCCTTCCTGATCATAGTCACAGGCGTGCACGAACGCCGATGCATTCTTTGCGAGTTCAGAAATGACCTTGATTACCCGTGCTGCGCGAGAATTCTTTGCAAGAGGTCCCCATTCCAGATCAAGAACTGGGTATACGCGCTTGTTGGCCGTCGGGTCAGACAATCCGTATACGTGGCCAAGAGCGGAACACACGACGTAGTTGCGATCGCCGCTGCACACTTCAAATACGGTGACGCCGGCCGTCCTTGACTCGCGGGCTTCGCCCAGCGCCCGCGCAATCCGCCTGGCGGCATCAGGCTTTTCGCAGACAACTAGCGAATACAAGACGCATCAAACCCTGATTGCCATTCTGGATATTAATGCGATGCAGCACAATCAACTCACCATCGCCGGTGATTATTACGCATCAACAGGATCTAAGCTATTTATACACGAGAATGACTCTTTTAAATTAATGACCAACACAGTCTGCGTTCTTGGCGCAGGCAGCACAAAATACGGAAAGCTCAATGAGAGCATTATCGAGATTGCGCTCAGCGCTGCCAAGGATGCCATCGAGTCAGCAGCGATCACACCCAAGGATATACAGGCAGGGTACATTTCTAACGTTTTCGGGGTCGCAGACAAGCAGGTTCACATGGCACCCGTCATAATGAGCAACCTTGGTATTTCGCACGTCCCTGGCCTTACGATCGAGTCCGCCTGCGGTTCGGGCTCTGTAATGTTCCGCGAAGCATTCGCGAACGTGGCTGCCGGATTTTACGACTGTGTACTTGCCCTTGGCGTCGAGAAGGTGACGCATACAGGAACCGCTCACAGTACCACCCTCTTTTCCTACTGCTCTGACTTTTTCTATGAAGGAGGCAACGGCGCGTCATTCCCCGGCCTGTTCGCTTCGATGGCGAGGGCGTACATGACGACTCACAAGGCAACCGAAGAGGATCTGGCCCACGTTGCGGTCAAGAATCATGAAAACGGAATGCTGAACCCAAAGGCTCATGTCCACAAGAGGATTACAGTCGAGGACGTGATGAAGTCGCCAGTCGTCGCTTCGCCACTAAAGCTGCTCGACTGCTGCCCGTTTTCTGACGGAGCATCTGCAACGATCCTGTGCAGCGAAGAGTTTGCAAAGAAATCGGGGAGGCCGTACGTCGAGATAATCGGATCCGGCAGGGGTGCATCCCCGGCATCAGTGCAGGGGCGCGAGGACATCACCACTATCCCAAGCACGGTTTCTGCGGCAAGGCAGGCATACAAGATGGCTGGCATCGCTCCGAAGGATATCGATTTTGCAGAAGTCCACGACTGCTTCACGATAGCGGAGATTATCGACATCGAGGATCTAGGTTTCTTCCCCAAGGGCAAGGCAGCCCACGCGGTCAGGGACGGAGCCACGCGGCTCACCGGCGAGATACCGATAAACCCATCAGGAGGATTGAAATCAAAGGGTCACCCTATAGGCGCCACCGGGGTCGGACAGGTAGTTGAGGTGTTCGATCAGTTCACGGGAAAGGCGGGACAGCGCACAGTTCCGAATGCCGAGATCGCACTCACGCACAACTTTGGCGCTACAGGCGCAAGCGCGGCAGTCCACATATTCAGAAATGTAGACAGGAAATAAGTGATCATGAAGACATTGTCCACAACGCGACAGCAGTCAACCCGTGAGAGGTTCATAGAGGCTGCAAACAGGAAAAAGATTCTGACAAACAGGTGCACCGGGTGCGGGCATCTCATGCTGGAGACGGTACTATTCTGTGAAAAGTGCTCGGGCGCCAAGTTCGAGGCGGTAGAGCTCGAGGGTGCAGGCACTGTGGTCACGTACACTATTCAGGCAGTCGCGCCAGAGGGGTTCGAGGACGCAGGTTCGTACGCGTGGGTAGTATTCAAGGTGGACAACGCACAGCTGAGGGCTTCAGGATTTCTTCCCGGGATAAGGACTCCGCAGGAGCTTTCAGTCGGAGCCAGGGTGAGAGTGGCCGGCTTTGACGCAAAGCACGGCCTGATGCTGGAAAAGTAGCCTCTGTATGTAATCTTGCATACCAAGCTTTGTCTTATATCGATCCGAGCCAGTACTAATTTCGCGCACATGTTCGAGTCGAAGGTGTACCAGTGCAAGTCGTGCAACGAGTTCTTTTTCTTTGAGCTGGATGCAGACGAGCACAAGAAGCGGACAAATCATTCCGACTTTAAGGTGACCGACTGGACTTCACGCGAGGATACTTCGCCAAGAATCAATAGGGTGAAGAGCGGCTCACCTGTCTAACTGCATAGCGGCAGCTGCGCGCTTTGTTAAAAACTGTCAAGGACACTTTTATTATTATAGATGTTGCATGCATCTGGCATACATGCTGTCAGCAGATGTTATTTGCGGCAAGTGCGGCTCGGTGATCTATCAGATGCGAATGCTAAAGTCAGTAAGAGACGCCTTGCGCGCAACCAACAGCCGCTGCCCAATTTGTGCAGCTGCGCTCAACCCTGCTGACTTTGCCGTTTCCGTGAACAAGCGCTAATGAATGCGATCGTGCTTTCTGAAAGCGCCATAGTATGCAAGGGTGGCCAGAGCTAGAACAAGAAGGTACCAGCCGGGCAGAACGAAAGCGCCAAGGTCGATAGCTCCCATGTGCAGCGATGTCCAGTCAGACGCCTGCATAAGGAGCCCTCCTTTGGGATCGCTCTCAAGGGGGACGGCAAACCGGTTTGCAAACCATGCGAAGTCCTCGACGAGGATCGCTGTAATGAGGTTGGCGAAGCCGAGCATTGCAGCCTTTAACCTATTGTGGCGGCCAAGGAGCTTGAATGTCATGTCGTCCCACAGCGCCGCCCAGCTGATAAGGACAAATATGAAGAGCATCGGGAAGAGGTGGTACTGGTACATGTTGCCGATGATTGGTTTTGTCTCCCGGCTCCTGTCAAAGTTGCTGTCCTCGACCACTACCTTGCCGTTTGAGATCTGGAGCGCGGGGTCCTTGATGTAGTAGTATTCGAGATGGGCAAAGCTTGCAGCAAAGACGACGGAAATGATAGCGGTCGAGATAAACTCGATCTTGCGCGCCCCCAGGTGCATCCTGATGTGATCAATCTTTGACGAGCCGCTGTGATCTTTCTCCTCGGTCTTGACCATCTTCGTTGCAGAAAGTATCGTCGCGTCGATATTTAATCATACAAATTCCGGCGTAGCTTAGCTTTTTGGCAGCTTTAGGTGCAGAGACTTCAACACCGGGCCTTTTCCAATTTTGACAGACCGGGATAACGTAAGAAGATGGTAGGGGGAGCGGAGAATCGTCAGCAGTTCGTAAGCCAGATAAGCAACGCAACTACTGTCGTATACAACCAGCTCGCAAGACTGAGACTACTTGACAGGAGGTTTGCCTCAATGGAGGCATTCTTTCTCGAGCAGATAACAACCAGCATCAAAACAGGAAACAATGTCCGCGCCAAAATCATTGCATCCGAACTGTCAAACGTGAGGCGACTTCGCAGAACGACGCAGCACACGGGCCTTGCTCTTGAAGCACTCGTGATAAGGTTCAGCACGATAAACGAGTTCGCTTCAATCCTCGACACCATCGATCCTACGGTCGAGATGATAAGAGGCATCCAGGTAGAGCTGAGGAAGGCCATCCCAGCCGCAAACCAGGTCTTCTCTGATGTGTCGGCGGCGACGTCAGACGTACTCTTGAACGCAAACATCAGGACAGATGCCCGGATCTCAACTCCAATGGATGTCGACGCTCTCTCGATACTGAATGAAATCGAAGGGGCCCTCGAGGACGAAGCAAAGGCAAAACTGCCGGATGTCCCAACAGAGATCCCCTCTGCCTCTCCGGCAGCAAAGCAGGTAGAGCAGCAGGGTCTGCTGATCGAAAGTTAGAGAATAGTTGACTGAAAGGTCAACTGGCCCGAGTAGGGTGGATCGTACTTTTAGTGAAAGATATTTTACAAAGTAGTTTTAATCATTTACCCTGATAACGGGGTGCAATGGAACAGGTGAGTCTAGATTATCAATCAGAACAGGATCCCAGAAAGGGCGGGGTCCTGGAATCAGCTTCAAAGCGCGTAAGAATGATTTTTTCCGTAATGGCAAGCCCTAACAGGATCGACATACTTCGAATCCTGAACACCAAGGGGCCGCTAACCTATTCGGAGCTCAAGGCGCTTGCCGGCTTCAAGTCCAAGAAAGAGTCGGGCAAGTTCGCCTACCACCTAAGAAAGCTGCTAAGGCAGCTCCTTGTCGCGCTAAACAAGGCGGAACGTCGCTACACGATAACCAACCTGGGCAAACTGGTCTTGAGCCTTGCCCGCCAGATCGAGGAGCGCTCGATAATCGAGAGCGGCAAGATGTACGTCCGGACGACCAGGCAGACCATCGAGGAGTTCAACTCGCACAAGATTATCCAGTCGCTTGTAAGGGAGGCCAACCTTCCTCTTGAGCAGGCCCACAAAATAACTGAGGAGGTTGAGAACAAGATCTACAAGTTCCAGACGGCCTACCTCACCTCATCACTAATCCGGGAGACCGTCAATTCTGTCCTCGTGGAGCACGGCCATGAGGAGTACAGGAACAAGCTCGCGCGGTTGGGCCTCCCGTCATCAGACATTGTTGAGATGCTCTCAAGCGAAGAGGCCACAAGGAACGGCATAGGGGGAGTGATGGCTAGAACCGCTTCAGGCGTATTCTCTGAATACCTCGTATTCAACACCATGCCAAAGGACATTGCAGACATGCATCTCGCAGGCGAGATTAACATTTCCGGAACGGGCGTCTGGGGACTCTTGCCTGACACGGTATTTTTGGATCTCGCGGCGCTAGACGAGGGCCTCGACCTCGGCGCGCACTTCCTCAACGTGGCAAGGATCCCTGCCATCAAGACGTCCGACGACGCCGTCGCGTCCCTACCGCTGCTCATTTCATTGCTCAGCCGGGAGGCGTCCTCGGAAGTTGTGCTGGAAGGAATCGTGCCGGCGCTGCTGAAGAATGAGAGAAATTCTGAAGAACTCGCATCGAGGTTTGCTAGGGCGCTGATTGCGTCCTCCGCCGCTCCATCATACTACGCTGGCCTTCCGGTGACGACAATAGCGGTTCCTGCCGACGGGTTTGATTCCAGGCAGGTTAACGCGCTGCTGGATGGCTACAAAAAGTACGTGGACGCCACTCCGCTGCCGCGGATAGGTCTCGCGTTGACATACTCTGGCAGCGGCAAGACAGCAACAAAGGACAGCCTGGATCACATAGCGGCGGCTGCGCGTGTAGGAGGTATCATTTCAGTAAGCAATGGGCAGCTTAGGGCAAACAACGGCATCCGCAAGGCCGGAGCTGCGGGCATGGGGTCGGCAACCGTGACGATCATGTTCCATTCACTTTCGATCAACCTGCCGAGGCTTGCATATGAATCAAACAAGGACGAAACATACTTTCGCGCCAAGCTCGCGCTCTTGATCAAGCCGTCACTTGCCGCGATGTCAATGCGCAAGAGGACAATAGTCGAGTACGTAAAGCGCGGCCTTGCTCCGGCGATTGGCAGCAGCACAAAGTCGATGCAGAGAGGTGCGTCTAACATCATTGTCAATCTGACTGGCACAAGAGAATCTGTCTACACCATACTGGGCCATGACGGAGCTGCTGGGGGCGAAATCTTGCAGAAGGTTCTGAGGACGGCGTCCGACGTGGCTGGGATCCAGGGGAGGCAGCTGGGAGAGGACGGTTCCGCAGGAATAGCGATGGTCGCTGACGACAGCGGGTCGAGGTTCGCATCGCTTGACGCCGAGAAATACGGCAAGATCTCTCTCCTCCAATCGCAGAATACCCCCAGCTATTCCCAGGGAATGACATTAAATGGCAAGGAGATCCTTTCGGATGGCAAGGCAGCTATCGAAGAGTGCATGACGATAGACAGGCTTCTGAACGGGGGTTTTGCCGCAGGCGTCGACATCACCGATTTAACGCCTGCCGAAGTAAGAGGGGCGCTTGAAGCCTGCGCAGCGCTTCCGTTCTTCCGCCCGCGAATAAAGCTTGGAATATGCGCAACCTGCGGCAGGAAATCAAAAGCTGCTTCTGACAGATGCGATTACTGCAAGTCGCCGCACAGGCTCGAATCATATTCGTAATACCAGCGTCGCTGCTTTTCCCGCCGCACCGTCAATGCCTTCCAGGATCATGATGAACCTATGTGCAATGGCATGATGCTTGGTTGTCGCAATCGCGCAAAATATTTTTTATTTTATGGAAATTTTGTTCAATCGCTTTCGCAATTCAGCTCTGTTCCGTCTTAATAACGGCAGGTTTATTTTCCCTCATACTTTGCATCGAAGTTTTAGTAATTAAATGTATAAGTAGTACTGGTTTTTTGTATAGGGCGGGATGGCGGGACTTACAGAATTTAATCCAAATTCAGATTCAGAGCAGAAGCTGATTTCAAAAATACGAAAACGCGACGGACGTATAGTAAATTTCGAGCAATCGAAAATTGCTAATGCGATATACAAGGCGCTTGTCGTCACTGGCAAGCCGGATTATCCTCTTGCGGAAAAGTTGGCTGCAAAGGTACTGCAAAAAATGGTGCAGCAGGGCTACGATTCTGCAGGAAAGATGGGGGCCCCCAGCGTTGAAGACGTTCAGGACATGGTCGAATCGATCCTTATTGAAGAAGGTCTTTCAGAAACGGCGAAGTCGTACATACTGTACAGGCACGAGAGGCGCAAGATCCGAGAAGAGAAGATGAAGATCCTGAACAAGAAGGATCTCGACGAGGTCGACAAGGCATTTGACATTAATTCGTTAAGGGTGCTTGCTGCGCGTTATCTGCTCAGGGATAGCAACAACGAAATCATTGAAGGTCCCAAGCAGATGTTTGAGAGGGTCGCGACGCTTGTAGCAGTTGCTGACATGATGCACGACGGATCCGTGTTTAATCTTGCCGGGGGCCATACGCAAAGCATCGAGGAGGCGGAACGCTATTACTCCAAACTGCAAGACTTTGACAACAAGTTACACATTGGCGATTATTACGTCAACAAATACCATTTTGAAGCAATCATTCGCCACTATATCTACTGCGCCCGCCAGGGTCAGATGAAGGTTAGCTTTAAGGAACTCTTGAGAATACTCGCAGAGGGAAAGTTGGCACATTACCAGGACAGGATCACAGAATACTACAACCTCATGGTTTCGAGGGACTTCCTTCCAAACACGCCGACGCTCATGAACGCGGGGGCAAGGCTCGGTCAGCTTTCCGCGTGCTTTGTGCTCGACATGCCAGACGACATGGCAGGCATCATGAAGGCTTCGACAGACGCAGCCATGATATTCAAGTCAGGAGGAGGTGTCGGAATAAACTATTCTGACCTTAGGCCGGAGGGCGATATCGTCGCTTCAACTTCAGGCGTGGCGTCGGGACCCACTTCGTTCATGAGGATCATTGACACAATCACTGATGTCGTAAAGCAGGGAGGCAAGCGCAGGGGCGCAAACATGGGCATACTCGAAGCCTGGCATCCCGATGTTGAAAAGTTCGTGACGGCCAAGACAAAGCCCGGAGTTTTTGAGAACTTTAACGTGAGCGTAGGGATCTGGGAAGATTTCTGGCAGGCGCTGGTCAACAGGGAAGGGAACCACAAGTACGCTCTTCGCAGCCCCCGCACGCATGAGCCGGTCAGGCAGACGGACGCGCTGCAGCTGGTCGACCTGATAGCGATGAGCGCCTGGAGAAGTGCAGAACCCGGAGTGATATTCTTTGACAACATCAACAAGTACAATCCGCTTATCGGCGCGAGGCACGG
>CAZNOV010000004.1:0-24319 GCA_964574725.1 uncultured Nitrososphaera sp.
TACGGCGTAGAGTGCGACGGCCGGGATTTGAACCCGGGTTACCAGATTGGCAATCTGATGTCCTAGACCAAACTGGACGACCGTCGCAGCTATTTTCTACGCTACTAGGACGTTATTTAAATTGTAGCCGAATTAGATCTAGATCAAGAGTATTATTGTAGAGTAGCCTCTGCTTTCAGTGACGTAATCACCTTCCATTTCTTCCGCGACGGCAGTAACAGAAATGACATCGTGCTTTTTGCAGCCCTTTGCGTCCAATACGAAGTAATCGTCGAGTATGTCCGCTCCCTTTAGGCTCTCGCTGCTCACCGCAAGATTCACCGGCGAGCTCGAGCTGATGAGCAGCAGCTGATCCTTGTGGTAATTCCCGATTCGCACAAGCCTTCCCGGCCTCGGGGTTGCCTTGATGTTTACCCTTATTTCGCCCGTAGGATGGGATGTGTAGCGGGTTGAACTCCCGACATAGATGTCATAGGCGAACGGGTAACCCGCAGTATTTTCTGCCATCTTGTTAACGCCGTCGTTCATAATCACATCCACTTTCCTTATGGTCGTCCCATACTTTGTGATCCAGTCATTGGTCGTCTCGACAATGCTGCCGATAGCCGACTTTCTCTTCAACGTTTCTTGTACGCCTAGCTGGTATCGATCCACCCAATCCATGTAGTCCTTGCTTATGTCGGTTATGAATTCGGTACAAGTGTTCTGGTAATCCTCGATGCTAGTCGCCCGCTCCGAGCCGCTATCTGACGCAAACATCAGCGAACCGAATTGAACATTCCAAGATAAAAAGGTGCGAATTCAGCGTTCACGCAGGAGCTCCGCCATTTTCTTCGCCTGATACGTAATTATCATGTCAGCTCCCGCGCGCTTTATAGACGTCAGAAACTCTGCCGTTACCGCATCTTCGTCGGCCCATCCGTTCAGAGCCGCCGCTTTTATCAGCGCGTATTCTCCGGAAACGCTGTAGGCGCAGATCGGCAGGTTCGTTGACTGTCTCGTCTTGTAGATCAAGTCAAGATATGGAATTGCTGGTTTTATCATGACTATGTCCACTCCTTCAGCGATATCCGCAGCGACTTCGCGCATCGCTTCCCTGGCATTTGCAAATGGCATCTGGTATGTGCGCCTGTCTCCAAACTCTGGAGCCGAGTGCGCCGCGTCCCTAAATGGCGCGTAAAGAGGGGATGCCTGCTTTGCAGAGTAGCCCATTATCGCGGTTTCCGTTAGGCCTGCGTCGTCAAGGCTACGGCGAATCGCCTGAACTTGACCATCCATCATTGCAGAGGGGGCAACCACGTCGGCCCCTGCCTTCGCATGGCTGACCGCAACTCTGGCAAGTGTTTGAATGCTCTTGTCGTTGTCCACCCTTTTGCCGAGCACCAGCCCGCAGTGGCCGTGAGTTGTGTACTGGCAAAGGCAGACGTCGGTGATTATGGCCATGCGATCGCCGAAATGCCTTCGCACAAGCTCGATTGATTTCTGGACTATCCCTCTGCCGTCGTAGGCCGAGCTTGCATTTTCGTCTTTTCGAGATGGCAGCCCGAACAGGATCACCGCCCTTATTCCGAGCTTCGATATCCTGTCGACCTCGTCCAATAGTCCTGCTAGCGGCAGCCGGTAGAAATCGGGCATTGAGCTTATTTCCCGTGGCTTCTTCAGCCCCTCCTGCACGAAAATGGGCGCGATCAGGTCCTTTGAAGTCAGCCGTGTTTCCTGAAGCAGATCCCGTATCGCAGGGGTGGTTCTCAGTCTGCGAAGTCTGATCTTTGGAAAGGCGTTATTGCTGTCGTGGCGTCTGCTTCTCTTCATACTTGAACAACTTGGCCACGGTCTCCATGAGCTCCCTACCTTCTCCGGCTTCAATCTCTTTCCGGAGATTGTTCATTGGGGCTGAAAGTATGCCTTCAACGATTGCATAGGAAAGCTGCTCTACGACCCTTGCTTCGTCAGAGCCGACCCGCTTTCCTAGCTTGGACAGCGCCCTCTTTAGCTCGCGCTCCCTGATTGTGTCGACGGTTTTGAATACGGACACAACTACGGGTTCGGCCTTGATCCTCTTCATTATCGTCTCGACTGACTTTAGCTCATCTTTGATTAGCTTTTCTGCGGACCTGACTTCTTTCATTCTTGAGCGCATGTTCTTTCCCACAAGCTCCGCTATCTGATCCATATTGACGAGCTTTACGCCATGAATGGCTGTCACCCTGTCATCAACCGTCCTTGGGTTTGACAGGTCAAATATCATCAGTCCGCTCCGTCTGTCTTTCATGGCGTTTTCTATTCTATCCAAAGTGAGAAGGTGGTAAGGAGCTTTTGTAGCCGTGAATACAATGTCTACGTTACTCAGCAGCTCCAGAGCGTCTTCGAATGGAAGCGGGGTGCCTGCGACCCTGTCGGTAAACGATTTGGCCCGTTCCTGGACTCTACTCGTAACAATGAAATCTAGTTCACGTTTCTTTAGCACCTTTGCCACGAGGCTCGCAGCCTCGCCGGTGCCGATGAGCATGATTTTCCTGCTCCCAAGATCGTCGAAATACTCCTCTGCCAAATTTACAGCGACAGATGCGATCGAAACGCTACCCCTGTTAATCCCCGTGGCAGTCCTTACTTTACCTCCGATTTTTAGCGCTCTGTCAAAGATAACCATCAATCCGGAACTGGTATAGTGGTTGGACCTTGCAAATTCAAATGCCCGCCTTACTTGTCCAAGGATCTGGTCCTCGCCAACAACAAGGGAATCAAGCCCCGATGCCAGTTTCATCAAGTGATTGACTGCCGCCCTCCCGGTCTCAACCTCCACGTTCGCAAAGTCAGTTACCGAGAGTCCCGAGCTGACAGCCCATTTTTCAAGCAATTTTTTCTCATTTTCTTCTTTGGATGACACAAAGACTTCTACCCTATTGCAGGTTTGCAATATGACACACTCATCATATCCCGAGCTCATGAACGTCTTGTATGCACCGTCAACGTCTTTGAACGTGAACTTTTCAAGAAGATGGATCGGCGCGTTTCTGTAGGTAATCCTCGCGTTCACTATCCGCATAGGCGCGATTTCCTCAGCCACGTCGACAGCACCGACGGACGCGGAAGTCGTCTTGGTCAGTTGCTTTTTCTCTCCCATTTCTGCAATAGCTCCAGGGTCGCGCTTTTAGCATCTTCAATCCTGTCTTCCTTAATAAGGTTCTGGATTCTGCCATCCCTTATCAGAGAGTAGAGGAATCGCTTGCGTTTTTCAACAGTTCTTATCTTTGGTCTGGCGGCGTGACGTGCGAACTCTTGTAATCTTGCGTTTTCGATGTCTGTTTTCTTGATAATTCTGCGGAGAACACGTTCTGCTCTGATTCTAACGTTTCGAGCCATGATAGGACTCCTACCCGATGTCGAGATCGCAACCTGCATGATACCTTCAATGTTAATGATGGAGGCATACGAAAAATCGCTTACCTGCGGATCGTCTGCTGCATATACGAAGGCGCTCATCGACCGTCCTTTCTCCACAAGCTGGCGATTCAGCTTCCTGTCATTAGTGGCTGCAAGAACTACAAAAGCGTCCGGATAATTATCAAGGACATCTGCACCGTGCAGCGTGGTCTTTACAAGCTCGATATTTCCATTATGGGCCTCGGTGGTGAGGAAGCGATTTGCCCGGCTGGTGATAACGGTGATCTCGCATCCCTGACCCAGCAGGCCCTTCACTTTTCTTACTCCTTCAGTGCCTCCGCCTATTACCACTGCGTGTTTCCCTTTCACGTTGAGGTCCACTATCAATCATAACACCCAAACTTGGGGCAAATGTTTTTTGAGCGCGGTCTTTATTTAATCGTTAAGTTAGAGGCAGCAACTGCCCTAATGAAGTGCTTTCTTCAAATAGTTTGCATCCACGGTTACCGGTATCTGGTAGGGTGAATCCAGAAGGACCACAGTAGCTTCCTGCTTTTCATAGTCTACACGCGTTATCTTGGCCTTCATCGCCTTGAACGGTCCAGCTATGACTTCCACCGTGTCATCTACGCTAAGCTCAGAAACGACCGGCTTTTTCACTAGGTATCCTTCAATGTCCTTGAAAGGGAGGTCGCCCCTTATCTGACCGCGTACGTGCCTGATCCCCGATAGTGCTTCATAAGCAACGTTGGAATCAGGTGCTTCCACGATAATGTAACCTTTGAAGCTGTCAAGAACGATGATCGAGCGTATGCCCAGCTTTTTGGCATTCACCCTCGTCTGCAGGAGGCTTGCCACCACTCGCTCCTGGCCCCCGGTCGTCCGGATCGCAAAGAACTTCGAATCAATAGACGTCTGTGCCTGTGGCGTCACCTCAAGAGCTTGGGGCGTGCTTGTGGTCACATCTGGAGGTGGTTCCTGATCCTTCTGCAGTTCTACCTGCGCGGTAGCCTGTTTCTCATCGACGATATCATCAGGCTGCCGCTCACTTTCAGTTCCGCGATTCGTCAGCTCCGCCTCCGGACCCTCATCATCGACTAAAGTGTTATCATCCGGCGCAATTTTTTCATCTTGGCCGCCCTCAGTCAAGTCGCTCATCTCGCATCTGTGCGGAGGTTCGATGCATTTTATAAATTTACTTAGGTGGAATAATGCTAAAATTACAATAGTGCGGATAATATCGCGATTGAGTCCTCAGTACGTTCTCGTGGCATCGAATCGGGATCCCGCAGGGATAACAATGACGGATTACCTGAAGGGCGAGCTTGGATTTCGTGAGGTCGACAACAACACTGATTCTTTACGCACCTTCGATTCCCCGCAGTACAGGAGTGCAAGGCTAAGTGTTGCTTCAACCGACCTGCTTCACCTAGAAAATCTCGATGAAGTCTACCCTCAGGCGACTGCTTTCATATTCCTCTCCAAGCACAAGTCTGACAGCAGAATCCCTACACTTACGTGCCACTGCACCGGCAATTTCGGAGACAATCAATTTGGCGGCAACCCCCGTGAAATTGCTGTATCCTTCCCGTCACTGCAAAAAAGCTATCTCCGGGCACTTGATGCCGAGGGTTCGCGTGTGCCAGATTATGATATCGTGATAGAGGCCAGTCACCACGGTCCAACCTCATTGGCAAAACCTGTATTGTTCGTCGAGCTCGGATCTTCTGCTGAGCAGTGGGCAGACAAGAACGCAGCCTCTGCAATCTGTGATGTCGTCCTACGGATTCTGGAAAACGGTTTTGAGCGCTGTAAAAAGGTCGGGATTGCTCTCGGTGGCACGCACTACCCTGTCAAATTCAACAAGCTCCTGCTTGAATCTGAGTTTGGTCTTGCCGCCGTTGCATCGAAACACAGCCTGGAATCAGTTGATGAAGCGATGCTCGACCAGATGATTAGCAAGAGCCTAGAGAGGGTCACCAGCATAGTCCTTGACAGCAAAGGTTTAGGTGCTCATAAAGATAGGCTAGTCAACATGGCTGAAAAATCCGGCCTAGAGGTAGTTAAAGTTTGAAATACAGCTTGTCTGCCAGTGATCTCGGAATGCCACGGAGAGCTCGACTGAATGCCGCTGACATCTATGCGATGTTGCAGCGGGTTCCAGCAGGCATGGTCACGACATATGGTGATATCGCCTCTGCTGTTGGCAACCCCGATGCGTCCCGAGCAGTAGGGAGAATACTGAACAAGAACCCGAACCCTGTGATAGTCCCATGCCACAGGGTCGTAAGGTCTGATGGAACAATAGGTGGCTACGCCTTCGGCAAGCGAAGCAAGATGAGGCTGTTGGTTCGAGAAGGAATGCGCTTTACCGGCGACTGCTTGAACGACTTTGCAAGATACAGGATTCCGGTCAGACAGCTGCGCTAGCGGGCTTTTGCTTCCTTCACAAGGTCGCGCAGGTGCGCAAGTGACCTGACCTGCCCGCCATTTACCTTTGTGTAGAGCTGCCAGTACAATTCGTTGGAGATATCTTTTCTAGCCTTCAATACCTTCAGATGGTATCGCATAGATCTTACCCTAGTGACGTACACCGCTTTCTTGCCTACTCTCGCTGTCCTCTTCCCCTTCTTAGAGCCCGGACCTTTCCCGTGAACCTTCCAGACGGAGCGCTTCCTCATAGCCCTTCCTCTTGATGTTCCCCTTGGCTTTACTGTCCAAATAGCTCCGCTGCCGACGAGCGAGCGGATGTTCTCCCGGGTTATGGAATCTGCCACGTCCTCGAGCCTGTCGGGTTCAAAGCGGATCCTGTTGGCACCGACGCCGAGTATTCTTGCGACCAGTTCGCGTTTCTTCCTGATATTCACAACCATTAGCTCGCTCCCTCCTTTTCTCCAGGCTCAGACTTTTTTTGTGAGAGCTTGCCTGCATTGAGAACCTTAATCCCCAGCTCCGATGCCCTAGAAATTATCGCAAGCCTCTTTTTCCTGCCAACAGTACGCCCTAGCCTGGCCGCGTCCTTTTTGGGGTCGAGCGCGGCTAGCTCGCTCGGGTTAAAAACCAAGTTATCAGTGTAACCTGATGGATGAAGACCCCTCGACGCCCCTGGCCCCCTGTAGCCTACTTTCACAATGGCAGGGACGCCGGATTTCTGCTTCCGCATCTTGTTGTCCTTTCCCTTGGGCTTCCTCCAGTTCTCCGCAAGCCTGTAGTACCTCCAGCTTTCCTGACGGACGAACCGCGGCCGCTTTCCAGAAACACGTTTCCTCGCCGCGAGCAATTCCTCGTTAATCACCATCTTGGTATGCAGACCAAAAACCAGTTTATTACAATAAATATGTTACTGGCTTTTTACTTCATCGCAAAAAGCGTAAGTGTGTAGCTTGAAGAGCCGCAATTGACGTTTATAGAACGGGAGATCGATCTTGCGTCTTCGAAGACTCCGACGAATGTCACGGCATCAATGATCTGGCTGAATTCGTTCTCGTCAAGCCTCCTCGAGTAATCCCACAGCCGTGTATCCTTTGTGTTGGCAGAGGTTCTCTCTGCCGCCAAGAGTACGTCAAAAAGCGCGGGAATCGATCGGACCTTGTCACTGTCGATGGTGGTGTGTATGTCTTCGCCGTCCGTGCAAGGCTTTATCTCGAGCCAGACGTCTTTGAAATCCAATGTCGTTTTGCTGAGTTCAACGAGGTGCTATATTGTTACCGTCATGCATCCCGGTACAGGGGGACTCAATATTTAATAGGGAATATGTTGGAATATGTCCAGAAATTCGGAGGAATAGACTTTTCAGCATGTCCGCCGTCTGCTGGAGATTAATGCATGGCAGTGGAGAGTGAATCGAGCTCGCAACAGGCTCAAGATGGTCACGCCATATCGATGCCGCACGAGCTTGTGCGTTTCATCCAGCGTGAGACCTACTCACTGCTCATAAAGGGCTATGCGGGAACAGGCAAGACCACTCTTGCACTGACCGTGCTGCGTGCGCTGGGCAGCAGGGACAGTTTCTTCTATATTTCTACACAGGTATCACCGAAGCAGCTCTTCCAGTATTATCCATGGCTTGACCGGTTCATCGGTCAGTCCCCAAAGCCGTTAGGAGCTGTGGGAGATGGTTCACCACACGTAATGGTCCCAACGTTTGAGGATGCCAGGTTGGACGAGCCGGAATCGCTATTTGAAAAGATAACCAACCAGCTCATGGATATCAAATCACCGGTCATTATTATCGATAGCTGGGACGCTATCGCTTCATTCATGGACAGGGAGGCTAGGCTGAACAACGAAAGGGTGCTTCAAACCTGGAGGGAAAGGGCTGGAGCGAAGCTCATCTTCATCAGCGAGCACCCGGATGACACTACGCTCGATTTTCTGGTGGACGGAATACTGGAGCTCAAGCAGAGCCTGTACGACAACGTCAGAGTAAGGGAAATATTCTTGCGCAAACTCCGGGGAGTTCGGATAGACAAACCCTCTTACATTTTTACTCTCGAAAATGGAGTGTTCCGTAGCTTCGCACCATACAGGCTGCTGGAATGGCAGGCAAAGCTCCGTGTAGGCCTGCCAAAGAGTAAGGCAGAAATCTTTGGATCCCGTCACATTAGTAGCGGCCACAAGACGCTGGACGATGCCCTTCGAGGAGGCTTTCCGAAGAAGGGAATAGTGCTGCTGGAGCTTGACCCTCATGTAAGCACCACAGTTGCAATGGCGTTTCTAAGCGGGATGGCGATCAATTTCATCTCCAACGGACATCCAGTCCTCTTTCAGCCCTTCGACTGGATAGATCCCAGGGCTATCATGGATTATGTGGAGCCGCTGCCGCGTGGAAAGAAGAATCTTTTCAAGATACTGTGGACAAGAAAGGTAGCCGGCCTGCGCAACAACGTCTTGGTGCAGTCGCAGACACATTCGCCGTCTCTTGCGGCAGTGACTAGTATCAAGAAGAATCACCCCCGCAAGGTCCTCTTGAACATTATGGGCACGGATATTATTCAGCAGTCAATGGCGGCCAAGGGATTCATGACCATGATGACAGAGCTGATGTTGGGGGCTAGAGCGGGCGACTTGTCTATAGCGGTGATTAGTCGCTCACAAAGGGAAATGCTTGAGTACTTCTCAGAAGTGTCTGACGTGCACCTGCGGCTCCTGCTGATAAATGACACTCTTTTCCTCCAGCCGCTCGTGCCCGCTTCGACCCTTTATGCTATAGAGTTTGGCAAGGATCACATTGACCTAGAGCCTGTTGTATAGCCGTATAGCAGGCAGCCATGATCTAGCAGAAAAACAGGCTACGACGACAGTCTATTCCGGGTATGGTATTTCAATCGACATCAAGTCCTCGGCCGCTTTAACATCGCCATGGATCAAAGCAGCCTCGCGGACAAGGTCGGATGTTTCGTCATACCGCGAGCTGAAATGCGTGAGGATCAGCTTCTTTGCACTGGCCTCCTTCGCAAGCGCGCCTGCTTCGGTTGCGGTAGAGTGCCAGTTCTCGACTGCTTTTTGTAGCTTATCGTGACTGTAGGTGGATTCGAAAACCAGCAAGTCACAATTCTTGAAGAACAGTGCAAGCTTTTCAGTTGGCCGTGTGTCGCCTGAAATTCCTATTTTTCTTCCCTTGCGCGGAGGGCCGACGATCTGACTGGAGTTGATAACGCTGCCCTGATATACGATGTCCTCTCCGTGCTGAAGCTTTCGGTACAAATCTCCCTCGGGAACTCCCAGCCGCTTGACCTCCTGAACGTCAAAGACACCCGGCCTGTCAAACTCCTCCAGGCAGTATGCAAAGGATGGTATCGAGTGGTTTGCTTGGCAGCAGCGCACCTCGTAATCACTTTCTCTGACCACAACTCCTTCCCTTTCAATTGTGTGAGTGACAACCTCAAAAGTAAGGTGGAACTTTACAATCCTCATGTTCTCCTCTAGAAATTCCCTGACTCTCGGCTCGCCATATATGTCAAGACTCCTCTCCCTTCCTTGAAGAGCCATCGTCTGCAGCAGACCAAGGAGGCCTACGCAATGGTCCGAGTGCATGTGTGATATGAACACTTTCATCTTCTTGTTCATGCCAAGCCCCGCTTTGATGAAGTTGCGCTGCATGCCTTCACCGGCATCAAACAGCAAGAGCTCGCTCCCTCTGGACAGTGCGACGGACGTAAGGCCGCGCTCTGGTGTGGGAGCTGCCGACGACGTACCAAGAAACACGAGCTGCATGTTTACCATTTCTGTGCCGTCATAGTGTTTTCCGCCAAATTTATGCTGTTCATGGGCTGTATAGCGAGCTAAGCTCCGATGCCAGAGCTGGGCTCAGGTCAACCCGAGCGTACTGGTTTGGAATCGAGTTTGTACCAATTACGTCTGTGACACCGGCATTCTTGATCTTCTGACCTGCGTCGCCGGTCATGAGAGCGTGAACACACATCGCATAGATCCTGGCCGCACCTCCTTCCTTCAAGACTAGGGCGGCTTTGATCACGCTGCCGCCGCTACTTATCATGTCATCCACGAGAATAATGTCTCTTCCGGTAACGTCGCTCTCTAGCTTTGCCTCGACTGTCACTTCTCCGGTGCTCCTGCTGCGCGACTTTCTCATGATCAAAACATCAGATCCCAGTTGATCTGCAAACATCCTTACCCTCTCCTCCCCTCCGGCGTCAGGAGTGACTGCTATTGGCTCATGAAGCCCGAGTCCTTTGGCATACTCGGCCAAAAGGGGAATTGACGAAACATTTCGAATTCCAATAGAACTGAAGTAGGACATTGCACGCTGACTGTGGATGTCTACGGTAACCAAGTTCTTGATGCCTGAAGCTGACATTAGCTTGGCCAGCAGTGAAATGCTTATCGCTTCCCCTTCCAAAAACGCCCGGTCCTGCCTTGCGTATGCAAGATAGGGAATCACCGCGCAGACATTGCTTGCGCCGCCGTCAGCACACTGCTTTGCCAGCATTAACGCTTGCATAATGTGTGTGTCTACAGGCGGGTAGGTCGACTGTACAACGATGCAATTCTTCCTTGTCTTGCCGATGGTTAGCTTGCTCTCTCCATCCGAGAATATCTTTAGTTTGGCAACGACTAGCTGCGCTCCGAGGCGCTTTGCAATCTTGGCTGCGAGCTCTGGTGACGCCGGACCCGCTATCACCGAAGTATCTGGCAATGTTTCTGTGAGGTACGCCAGCCCGTCCTAATATCTATAGCGATGATAAAACGAAACAGAGAATTCCGACCTGCGCCTGAATGGGATACGATGGTCTCTGGCAGACGAATGAACAGCCAGGTCGGAATCCCTGTTTGGTCTGGAAATTTTCCTTGGCAGCAGGAAATAAAGACCCTTGCATGTCAGCCGGTGAACATACGAGTCACATTGCGGAACAGCTTTTTCCTTTGATAAATTGCCGCCAGGCAGGGATCCACGAAAGGCAATACGAAATCAGGATGAGCAAGGGCTCTGCGCAAACATTTAGTCGATGCCGCAGCCGCTGCTTAAATAACCTGTGATTTCCTAGCATTGCCATTGCGAGCTCTTGCCGCCTCGGTCTTTCTTGGGGCGATTATGTTTTTCGGCCTTCATCAAGAAGCGAACTCGGAAGACGCTTTTTCGTTTCATAATCAGTCTTCGTTTGTTGATGAAACCAACATTATTCACGTGCTCGGGGAGGTAAAAAACGAATCCAATTCCACCCTAAGGGAGATCGTGGTCAAAGCATCATTCTACGATGCAAATAACAATCTTCTTGGCGAATATCAAAGAACGGCAGAATTGAGAATGTTAAATCCAGGTGAATCATCGCCATTTGAGGTAATGTACTTGGACCAGAAAACCGCAGATCGCGTTGCAGACTATAAACTTTCAGCTGCGGGTCAGCAGGCTCCCGGGTTGAAGGAGAAACAGCTAGAGATAGTGTCCTCTACATCGAGGCTGGACGTGCTGGGAACCTATTACATTAACGCGGTTGCGCGGAACCAAGGACAGGAAGACGCGATGAACGCGATCATTATCGCGACATTGTATGATAAGAACGATAAAGTAGTTGCAATAGGAAGGGCACTGGCCGAAGCTGTTCCGGGCACCTCTGAAATACCAGCAGGCTCTGAGGCGGCCTTTGGCATTGCTATTACTGAAAGGCTGCAGACGCAAAAGACGGTGAAATATTCGCTGGTGGCGGACTCGGACCAATACTCCTCCAACGTAGTGCTGTATAAAGCGGCAGGACCTGGCGTCACCTCTTCTCCCGGCGGGAACCAAACACAGCCGAGCGGCTGCCTGATCGCAACCGCGGCTTTTGGTAGCGATTTGTCGCCTCAGGTGCAGCGATTGAGGGTGTTCCGGGACGGCATCGCAATGCAAACCTTTGCAGGAAGCAGCTTCATGAACCTGTTCAATGCCTGGTATTATTCCTTCAGTCCCGTGGTCGCTGAATACGAGCGCGGCTCGCCGTGGTTTCAGGAAGCGGTCAAGTTTTCAGTATATCCGCTTCTGGGGATCCTTGAAATAACCACGCTGGTTCATGACGAGATATCAAATCGCAGCGACAGCAGTGAATCTGCAGTTGTTGTTACGGGCATCGCAGCTAGCTTTCTGATTGGAATGCTATATCTTGGACCTGTGGCCGCCCTGGCTGCTATCGTGAGGAAAGACCTGAGTCTATCTGGCTTTTGGATCCCGCTTGCATGTTCGTGGATAACAAGCCTGACCGCGATTTCGATTTCGGCCGTTGCGCTACTGCCAGAACTAATGATGTTTGGAAGCGGGCTCTTGGTCATGACATCCATAACCTCTGCTTTCATGCTTGCCGCTGCGGGAATGTCTAGATTGCGAATCGTTCTATTCTCCCGGAATCAACAATTTCCATTACTCTCGCCGTGAGCCTATCTATGTCAATGCCATGGTATACCCCAGAAGCCCCTTCCAGCTTTTTCAGGGCTCTGCGAAGTATGGAAATACAGATTTCCCGTTCGTCCTTTTCATCGTGGACAAAAGCTGCCGCAACGAGTATGATTCCATTCAGAGTGCTCCTCTCTGTCCCGCTCGTCGACTTCCAGACACCTTCAAGGATCTCGTGTGCTCCCCAGTACTTCTCGTCGTTGAAGTATTGAATGGCTCGCTTGATCGATTCTTCCTTGGACATGTGACGCTCCACAACAGGTTCGTAGCTGGCTAACGGTGCGATGCCTTGAAGTTTTTCGAGAACGTCACTGACGCTGGATTCATCAGGCAGGCTCGCGTCAAATTCAATGTAATTGCTCGACACTCTGGTATCGCGAAGTACGATTCTGCCGGCTTCCATCAGTGATCGGGCTCTCCGCAACAGCGCCGCCGCGTCTTTGGGAGTAAAAGAATGGCTGTTTCGCAAGTGAATCATGTACCGAGGCATGCTACAGCAAGCCATTCCAATGCGGCAAAAATAAACCTCTCCTCCTGAATTAGAAGCGCAAAATAATGTTTGATTACATCATATTGGTTGCACAAACATGCGTCTAGGTGCCCGTATCCACTTTAGACAATTATCGTTATTGCGAATTACAATACCCATATGCTAAAACGTAAATAACTGCATCCGATCATTATCAATTAATGCAGATTCTGCGCATTGACGACCAGACATTCAAGAGACTCACCTCGATTAAGGGAGAAATCATGAATGCGAAACGACACGATGTCGACTATAGCGATGTAATAAACGAATTGATCGATTCTTATCAGGACAGCCTGGCCTATAGTGGAGAAAACGCTGGAGGCTGATTTAAATTGGTGTCTAGCCTGTATTGACACCTGCGGCGCGAAATGCGTACCATTCTCCTATGCGCTATCGGTTCTATGATCTTCCTGTCCACCGTTTCGGGCGCTTACGCGGAAAGAGGCCCTGAAATCATTCTGAAATCTTCCTTCATCGACGCCGAGGGCAGACAAAATGTTGTAGGAACTGTCAGGAATTTTGGAGGAGAACCCGTGCAGGTTACGTTAGGTTTGGGAACTGATGACGAAGGCACTCTTTTGACGTCCACATATGGCAGAACTGTCTGGCCGCTCACGGACTCGCCATTCAAGTTCGTTCTCGAACATGGAACCGAGCAGTCGGGCGATCCCTTCATTGCCGAAGTCAAGGAATCGCCGGAACCGCAATACAACATGTTAGTGCTTACTTATGACGGCATGGCCGTCGGAGAGGACCGGGCATTCGTGGGAAAGGTGAGGAACACGGGACCTTTCGAGATGCGCAATGTCAGCGTCTTTGCAGCAGTCCACAGTCCCGATCACCAATCGCAGCTTGATACGGTTAGAAGTAACGTCATTCCTGTGATAAGGCCAGGGGAGGAGCTGGAATTTGTCGCCATCCCTGACCCAACGATAAAGTCGCAGGTGCTCTACTACAGCTGCGCCGGTCTCGACTTTGATGAACCTATCACCACGCTAGACGCGGGTAACGGGGAGTTTGTGCCATACACGTTGAGTGCTTTTGCAAAAATAAGCGGCCTCCGGTACGACATCGCCGCTGACAGCATTACATTTGTCGCTTCGCCCTATAGTATCAGGGGTACCAACGGCGTTCCATTGTCTATCAAAATTCCGCAGGTCTCAGAGAACCAGGCTATCACCGTGATAGTTGACGGCGAGCTGCATGAGGCTTCGGTCAAGGGAGACGGAAAGACTATTTACGTTGACTTTCTTGTGCCAAGCGGCGAGCATGAAGTGTATGTTCAGGGAGTCAGGAACATCCCGGAGCTGCCCTTCGCTCTGGTCAGTCTGGCAGTGTTGACCGCAGCAGTCATGACAGTGGCAAGATTCGGCAAGGCAGTATTGAAAATGTCGTGACATGCAGGCAGACCCTATTTCAAAACTAGGGAGAGGAGAAGAATTCTAGATCGTCTGTGGTCTATGCACATCTTTGGTTCGTTTTTGGTCAGTTGTCGAGATAGTTCCTTTTCGCCACTGCAACCTTCATCGCGGAATGACAAACAGGGCATTCGGCCCAGTTCCGGTCGCCAAAGTACTGCCACATATAGCCGCACCTGACATAGGTGCACTTCAGCCATCTTCCTCTGGGCGCCTTGGGCCAGTCCCTTTGCAGCGGCTTGCGGGCCCTACGCGCTGCCCTGGGCTTTCCCCTATTATTCAAAAACGGCAACAAGCTTAAAGCTTTTCCCTCCATTAAAGATGTTATGGGGCGATCATGTTTTCTGGGTTTGACGTCAAGCTGCCTAATCTTCTCGTGCGATCTTAAGTATGAATATAAAGTGTTGAAATAATTGACAATTCTTATATACACCGACTATACATGCCTTTAGCTAATGAACAAGGCAATCGTTGCAGGTTTGGCTGCCGGTGTTCTGATAGTAGGACTAGTTTTGAGCCCTGTTTTTACGGGGTTCCCGCTCCTATCAGGTGCACGGGCAGACCATGCGGACACGGGAGTCACCAAGCACTTTACTCTAATTGCTGACGAGACTGAAATACAGGTTACTCCGGACGGCCACTCTCTTTGGCCAGGATTGAAGTACAATGCCATGACCTTTAACGGAACTGTCCCAGGTCCAGTAATCGCCGTGCACCAGGGCGATATGGTGGAGATTACGATGGTGAACGAAGGTGCTGTAATACACAGCATGGACTTCCACTCGGCGCTTACAACAACGGGAGCGAACTCTGGGCCAATCCAGACGGGCGAGTCAAGGACGTGGACATTCAAAGCTGAAGCGGCAGGCGCATTCTTCTACCACTGCAGTGCTGACGGGCTCAACGGAGTATGGGAGCACATTGCAAACGGCATGTACGGTGGTATCGTAGTGCACCCGCACAATGAGACGCCAGCCAAAGAATTCTATGTGGGAATCAACCAGATATACACCACTTCTCTTGATGCCGCTACCGTGGGATCATTTGACTTCACCAAATTCTTGGCCAAGAACCCAGACCTAGTACTGACGAACGGCATGGCGCACAAATATGTGCCAGCGGTTGGCCAGGTTAGCCCGCTCGTATTGAACAAGCCACTAGCTGACGAACTTGCAGCAGGCGACTTGTCGAACTTCTTCGTGGTGAAACCGGGCGAACTAACAAGGTGGTATATCGTCAATGCAGGACCTAACGATGGCATCGCATTCCACTTTATCGGCGCCGTGATTGATGTTAGAGACGGCTCGATCATCAACAGGTACGGCACACAGGACAAGATGGACGAAACTTGGTGGATACCTCCAGGCTCGGCGTCAGTCATTGAGGTCACATTCCCGCAGGGAGGAGGACCAGAAGGAAGCCCAGACGGTACGCCAGGCATCTATGTCGGTGTTGACCACGAGATGACCGACGTCGTGAAGGGCGCAGCGTTCGCGGTAGTAGCAGTGGATGGCGCGGAAGCTAACAACCCAGAAGGCACCGCAGTCATGTCGATGGAAGAAACCATGCAAGAAGAAAGCATGATGGAAGAAGAAGGCTAGCGGAAAGAAGATAGAACGAGTTCAAACACGTCCGGATAATGGAGTAAAATACTCCATTTTCTTTCCTTTTCTTTTTCACCATAAAGCTTTTCTATGCTCTATTTCGAACTATTCATGTTGGCCAAGAGGCAGTTTACAATCGACATAGGCAAGGAGCAGATACCTGTTGAGGGTCAGGTCCATAGAAACGTTGCAGTAAAGTACCTAATGAAAAGGCGCAGATCCCTGTTGATGACAAAGAATCCGGAAAAAGTGGAAAAGCTGTACGGCGACCTACCAAAGACGATCAAGATAATTGGCAAGCAGCTGACTCGTGAATACAGGGTGAACTGGGAGCGAGAAGGGAGCGAGGAATTTCCAGGATCCCGCTTCGTATTCACTCTGGATGACTTGCAGGAAATGGCCCCAAAAGCCTAGCTACTTGGAGTCAGGGACTATTAGCCCACCAAGCTGGGTGTATGTCTTTAGGAATAGCTGTCCCTTTGAGGTTGACTTGTACGTTTGGGTTCCCTTTTCGAACTCCAGCAGTCCGTTCTCGAGTAAGACGGCGAGGTACTCCTTCAGCTGAGCGTAGGAAAGATATGCCTTGTACATTATCCTGGTTTTGGTCGCGCCACCGTCCGCAGCTTCAAGAATCTGCGAAACAATGTCGGTTCTGCTTCTATATTTCATGATATATTCTACAAACTAGCATTATAAAAATTGCAAGCAAGGTTCTTACAGATCAATGTTCTAGTACGCCAAAGAATATTATCGGCAATAATGCCCAACCTGACGAATGAACAGCATCAACTTTGTTCTTTTGGGAGACGCCAGCATCGCCGCGCAGCTCGGCAAGAAAGGCACCGCCACGGACATTGCGATTTACGACAGAAAGACTCCGGATACGATATACACCTGGACTGCTCCAGTGGCATTTCCGGAAAAAATACAGCCGCTCATGCAGTCAGTAAACATCGCCGAATACGCTATTCTCAATGCCTCAAGGCTTGACAGGTACCTGGGCGAGCAGATAGTGGCGCTCGATTCCGCAGGATTCAGGGACGGCTTTGTCCTCCATTCGTACGATGTCGATCGTGAAAAGCTGCGGGCAATGCTCAAAACGACGATGCTGTCAAATTTCCATTTCCTTGATTCCATAGACGACCCTAAAGAAGAAATGGTAAAGCTAAAGCCAAAGGCGGTTGAGGGTCCCGTGCTCGTGCCTGCTGATCACGCTTTTGATGTCAAAGGCGTCGGAACAGTGGTATTGGGAGTTGTGAAGCAGGGGTCTGTGAAGGTTCATGACGACCTAGCGATCATGCCTCAGAAAAAAAGCGTGATCGTGAAGTCGATTCAGATGCACGACGATCCGGTCGAAATATCTCACAGTCCCGCTAGGGTTGGCCTCGCTATCAAGGGAGCTGTCGCCGATGACATTTCCAGAGGAGATGTAATATGCGAACCGGGATCGGTGAAGGTATCAGGAAGCAAACTATCGATGAAGTTTGGGAAGAGCCCATTTTTTAAGGACGAATTGCTGGAAAACCAGATGTGCATGATTTCTGTTGGTATGCAGATCAGGGCCGCAAGAACAAAAATGGACCGCGACAGTGGGATGATGGAAATCATTCTGGACAAGCCGATTGCGTACCAAGAAGGTCAGATCTGCGTCATTCTGAAGCCTGACAGTCAGGGATCGAGAATAGTCGGCAAAGGCACGTTGCAATAATAATGCTTATATCGAAACATGAATGAAAGGAACCATCATCGGTTCGCGCAGAGTTCACTCCGAGAAGAAGGGCATTCGCGTATTTGGGGTAGCCGAAAGTTTCACAAGGTCGGGAACTGGCAAGTCGATTCTTGCAGGAATTGTCATGCGACGGGACCTGATAGTAGATGGCATTGTTTTTGGTAGGGCGACGATAGAAGGGGACGACGCGACAGAAAGCATTGCATCGATGTACACGTCGCTTTCAAGGGACGATATCAATTGCATTTTGCTTGATGGGCTTGTCATAAGCATGTACAACATTGTTGACGGAGAACGCGTATCACAAATCGCAGGAATCCCGGTCATCGCCATAACATTCGAAGATTCAGGTGGTCTCGAGGATAGTATAAGGCACCACTTCGTAAACTGGCAATCCAAGCTGGAGAAATATCAAAAGCTCGGAAGGCGCGAGCAAGTAACACTTCAGACAGGCAAGAATCTCTTTATCCGGTATTGGGGGGTGAGCCAGCGCAGGGCTTTGGCATTGCTGAATTCCTTCACATTGCAAGGATCAATTCCTGAGCCGATCCGCGTTGCAAAGCTAGCTGCCAGGGCGCATCACTCCGCAATGCTTTAAATTAGAACTTGAAAAAAAGAACTACAGCAGCACATGCTGTGGTGGGGTGGCAGAGCGGCCATGCGTTCGCCTGCAGTGGTGGATTGCTTTTCCCGGCAGAAAGCGAATTTATAAGGGTTCGAATCCCTTCCCCACCTTACGAATCACGTTCTCAGAATTGTGAGGTTGCCGCAGATCCGGGAAAATGAATGCGCCAAAACGACGGGTGAGCCGAAATCTTGTCTGTAGCTCCATGCTACTCTATAGGGCTTATAATCAGCCGAAATGGCTTTCTAATCAAGATTGACGGAAGAGCAGGCAATACCATGTCCAAATTGCGGAAACCCTATCCTTACTGAAAAGTTCTGTTCGAGTTGCGGAACTGCCAATCCAATAGACTACATCGACGAATCCGTCAGAGTCTCAAAGACAAGACGAGTTGACCCCAGCAGACCTAGGAACTCGGTTCCCAAGAGGGTGATTTTCGTAGGGGCCGGAGCTGCGGTTGCGGTCCTGCTAGCCACCATGTATGCAAGCAGCTATGCCGTTAGCAACATGCAGTTTCGAATAATTGAAGTCTCGGATTTCGACTTTAAATCGTTGAGCTCGAATGTACAGTTGGAAGCCTGCAACCCTACAGCATTTCCAGCGGGCTTTGAAGAGTTCAGTGCGATCGTTTATTACGGAGACGCCGAGTTCGCGAGACTTGCTGTGGACGGAGGTCCTCTGATGCCCAACGAAGCCTCTTCCTTTGATGGCAAGTTCCAGCTGAGCGCCGAGAGGCTTAGCGGGCCTCTAATTGCGCTTGCCAGTGCTGTGGGAGGCAACGACAATAACAACGCGAATGTAACAATCACGTACAGCGATATCTCGCTTAAAATGACTGTCGACTCGAAACTTCTTGGAATAGTGCCCTTTTCACAGCAGCAAGAGTTCACGTTCTCCGAGTTCCAGCGGTTCATGGACGTGCAAAAGTCCGACACGTATCGCTGCTGACAGCAAAAACTCAACTATGGGTACGCTACCTTCATCAGCGTGCGCAGGTTCAGACATTCCTTTGTTGTTCCAGCGGAAATATCGAGGGTCTGGGAATTCTACATTGACATCGGACACCTGAAAGTAATCACGCCGGAAAACTTGGACATTCAGATAATCAGGTCAACTCACCAAAAGTTGGTCGAAGGCTCCGAGGTCTGGCTTGAAGGCAGGTTAGTCACGAAAAGCCGCTGGCATTCTAGGATAACATCGATGAAGGAATACGAGTACGTGGACGAAATGCTCTCGGGGAGATTCAAGGTTTGGCGCCACGCTCACATCTTCAATGGGATTAGCAACACCAGGACTGAAGTGGTCGACGAAATAGACTTTGAGCTCCCTTACGGCTTGTTTGGGAGATTGTTTGACGGCTATGTCTACCGGAGACTGGCGCAAACCTTTGATTACAGGAAGCAAGCTACCATCAGGACTCTAGAAAGCTAGATGACCCCTACAGACCTGGCAAGCCTGAGGGCAGAGTCCCGATTTAATTTGACCTTGCTAAGAATGGTGTACCTGTCAGGCCGAAGCGACTGGGCTGCGACAAGCGCCTTTATCACCTGCTCCTCGCTCAAACCAATTTCACGAGCAGTGGTGGGCGCACCGATATTCCGGAGAGTTTCGACGATCTTTTGCCAGTCAAGCCCATGAAGCTTGGCCATCATTATCGTACCGATGCCCACCCGTTCGCCATGCAGCCCAAAGCCGTGACCTGCCACATATTCAACTGCGTGGCTGAAGAGGTGCTCCGATCCGGAGCAGGGTCTGCTGCTCCCAGCGATGCACGCAGCCACTCCGGCGCTGATTAGCGCTTCAACAATAGTCCGTATGCTGAACTGGTTCCTGTCCTTCAGCTTTTCAGACTCGGCGAGGATTATCCTTGCGCTCATGTAGGCCAGGTTTGCTGCATAACTTCCGAAATACTCTCCCCTTTCATCACGCGCCAGCTCCCAGTCCTTCACGGCCGTAATCTTGGCGACAAGGTCGCCGCAGCCTCCCGCTAGGAGCCTTGAAGGCGCCTGCGACATGAGCAGGGTATCCGCAAGAACGCCGATGGGAGTGTTCGCCTTGACAGAGTGAGGCTTGTTGGTTCCTCTGATCGAGACAAACGGGCTGGAAATGCCGTCGTGTGAGGCGGAGGTGGGTACGCTCATGAAGGGTTTGCCAATCCTAAATGCTGTCATCTTTGCGATATCCACCGACCTGCCGCCTCCAAAGCCAACGACAAAATCCGGCTGCTCCTTGCCCTTCATCTTCTCCTGAATCCCGCGAACGGTCTCGATCGAGGCATCGCTCACGACGTGCCAGAATGTCCTCAACTTTGCACCCTTGAGTGATCTGCCGCACCCTTGGCCGGCTCTTGCCTTGACGGTCTGCCCCGTGACCACTGCTACCCTCGATGCCGCCGGATCAAGCGATTTAATGAGCGACCCTACTTTTGAAATGACATTTTCGCCTATCAGAATTTTTCTTGGTAGTTCCATCAGGTGAGTCGGAGCAGAATCCAATGGAAAAAAGACGATTCCGGGAACTAATTAAGTTTGCATGACTATCCAGAATCTTCCACAGAAGATTCCGGGCTATCGCCGCTTTCATTCGCCGGCGCGGATTGCTCGGCACCGCCTGCCGCGCTTCCGCCTACCACTTCGGCTGTCGCGTACCCGCGGCCGACCTTGGTTATCTTTATCTTCACGCTGTCGCCAACCTTGGTGCCACCGACAAATATCACGAGCCCCTGGACTCGTGCAACGCCGCTGTCCCCTCTCTTGCTCAGCGATTCGATCTTGACATCATATTCCTCCCCGACGCGTACCGGAGATGGTCTGAACGGCCTTGGGCCACCAAATCTTGGGCGCCCGAATCCTCTGCCTCCGCCGCCATAACTCGAGCTGTCTTCCAAATCCCGTCCGCTTGCTATTATAAACGCGGGTGACTATTTCAACTTTGATGTCCGCCTCTATCGCCAAGCCAAATCTTTAATACGAGCCCACATCAAGAAAACCTGTCGCATCTCCGCTAACCATCTGCATTTGATGATGGCGGTTTAAGGGATCGCATTAATGCAACATAGATCACAACCGAACAAAGAATATTCAAGTCAGAACATCATGGCAGTCATACTGCAGAGCCTGCCCCAGGAGGCGGCACTGACTAAAATAGAGTACGAGGGCCCGCGTATTGCGCTCTATTCAAAGAGTCCCACGTACCTGATGCAGAATAACCAGCTTGTTTCAAACATGGTCAATACCATAAAGAAGCGGATAGTGGTCAGGACCGACGAATCTATTCGAAAACCGGAAGAGGAATCCATTAGGATAATTCAAGAAACTATTCCAAAGGAAATTGGTGTCATCGGCACTTTCTTTGACCAAGTACTGGGCGAAGCGGTGCTTTTCGTGAAAAAGCCGTGGATGCTGGCACAGGTGGGCGATGAATTCGATTCTGTCGAGCTTGCAGATAAGACGGGATGGAAAGTCCAGGTCAGGAAAGCGCCTCAGGACATCTCTGTCATCAAAGAGCTCTACCGCGTATTTGCAGAGACAGTTGTGGACCGCAGGCGATTTTATCGTGAGGTAGGCGACAAGATTTTCCGGGAGAGACTGGGCGACCATGCAGAGGCAAGCCTAATAACACTTGGAGGATTTGCGGAGCTAGGCAGGTCGTGCTTCCTAATCGCAACACGGGACAGCAAGATTCTGGTAGACTGCGGCATTAGCTTATCTGCCAAGGATTCACTTGCAGCCATGCCTAGGTTTGATATCGCAGGGTTTGCGATGGACGAAATCGATGGGGTGGTTATCAGTCACGCGCATCTTGACCACTCTGGATTCCTGCCTGCCCTCTTCAAGTACGGCTATGCAGGGCCTGTATACTGCACCGAGCCAACACTTCTCCTGATGAGCATGCTCCAGCGAGAGTGCGTCCGGCTGGCGAACAAGTATCAGCTTTACTCAGACAGAGATGTCGACAATGCCATAATGCACACGATAACGCTGACGCACGGAATAGTGACCGACATTTCCCCTGATGTCAAGCTGGTACTTTACAATTCGGGACATGTCCTAGGTTCCGCCTCTATCCACTTTCACATAGGAAACGGCGATCACAACCTGGTCTATACCGGAGACATGAAATTTGGCAGGACACTTTCCCTTGAAAATGCCTCATGGAACTTTCCGCGTGTTGAGACCATGATAATCGAAAGTACCTATGGCGGCAAAGAAGACATCATGGATCGGCCCGAGGAAGCAGAAGCGACCTTGATCGATCTGATAAATTCCACCACCGCATCAGGCGGACACGTGTTGCTGCCGGTTCCATCGGTCGGTATTTCACAGGAGCTTCTCCTACTGCTGGACAGGTGCATGAGGCAGGGCAGGCTCCAGCGTGGCAATGTTCTGGTCGAGAAGTTGGTTTCTGCCGCGACAACCGTCTACGAAGCATACCCTGAATATCTTGCCAGGGACCTCCGTGAACGCGTGCTCAAATCCGAAGGAAGCCCTTTCAGTTTTGCCGACAGGTTCGCAACGGTAGACTCTGCCACTTTGGGCACCGAGGCGTCGATTGTGCTTGCGCCTTCATCGACGCTGGCCGGAGGACCTTCAGTTCATTATCTAAAACAGATAGCTGGAATCCCGGACAGCAGGCTGATCATTGTTTCATATCAGCCACCTGAAACGCCTGGAAGGGCGATACTGGAAGGTTCGCGCCAGATCTCTGTCAACGGCGAAAACATCGATCTTCGATGCAAGGTTGACAAAGTAGATGGCTTCGCCAGTCACAGCGACTACAATCAGCTTCTGGCATACGTATCTCGCCTGCGCCCCAAGCTAAGACGAGTAATTGTTAACCACGGCGAGCGCGCAAAGGCCCAGAATCTTGCGAGCTCTATAAACAGAATGTTCAAGATCCCGACGCAGCACCCACTGGTTCAGGAAGCCATCAAGCTACTTTAGGTCGTACGCGCCGCGCCAGATCTTTACGCCCGGCGGCGTAACGACGATACGTTCTTCTCCGAGCCTGGCGATGTCGCCGCCGGTTGATTGAGAATAAGAATAGAGGTCTTCGACCACCTTGCGGAGTTCCTCCACGTCCTTCTGTGCAAGGGGCGTAACCCGCAGGATAAGGATCATGTGCTTCTTGATGTCTTCCTTGATCGCCGAAATATCCGTCACGTCACGTAGGGTCAAGGCTTTCAAGTAGACAGGTGTCTTTTGGGTCTGCATCTGAGTGAATTGCAGCAGTGCTTCTCATACGAGCTCAATAGTCGTGGTGGTCAAATCTCATTCACTCAGTAGTTGATTTTAGCTCGATTCAACAAATCTAGGGATTTATTCCCGGAACTGGGTAGCGCAGTGTCATGCGCGAGTCTATATCCGCAGGTCCTCCAGATCATGGTCTCCGGCAGGACGCACCGAGAGCTCGCTCTCTGTGCCGCAGCTGACTACTCTTACCCGCGATTCCGCGTCGTCGGGGCAGTCGGAGTAACGGAGCGCAATTGCGGCAGATTTCACGACATCTGCATCGTCGTAATTCCTGGCACGAACAATGCAGGTTGGTCCTACGTATTCCTTGGCTTCGATCAGAATGTCGCCATCTATCATCAAGGCACTGATGATATCATTTTCCTCTTGGTTCCTGCCTACAACCAGCTTTGTCCGCGGGTTCAGCCTGAAATGTCTCCCGACTTTCAGCAGCTCAATGTCGTTGATAGATGGTATGCCGTCAGAGTGATCCAGCAAGTCGCTTACACGCTTTGAAAAAGCAGGGTCAGTAAGCAGGCATCCTCCTGCCGCGTTCGGCGGGTCAGATATGCCGTAATGCTGCGCCAATGCCAGCTGACCCTTTCTGGACCTTCCTTTGATATCACCTAATTTGTCGCGCGTGATAATGCCTGCCTTTTCAGCCTCGGTTGGGGGCAAGCACTTTGCAGATAGAGGGCGCAGCACCTTGCCTGCCAATCCTGTCTCGTTTTCAATAATATCAAGGGCTCGATGGTTCTGGCTCATAGGCCGCTGAAAAAGCACTTCGCCTGTTACCACGAAGTCCGCACCTATCTTGACCATGTGATCTTTGGCTGCACTGTACATCATCTCCCTGCAGTCGATGCAGGGATTCATGCCGGATCCATAGCCTGTCTCTTATACACATCT
>CAZNOV010000004.1:24329-25293 GCA_964574725.1 uncultured Nitrososphaera sp.
GCCTCGGGTTCTTGAGCATTCGAAGATACTCGTCGCCCAAGTAGACCGTCTTTAATTTGATTCCCAGCTCATCGGCAACCTCTTTCACACGATGCCCGCATCCCTTTCCGCAATCAAAATCACAGAATGGCGTCTTGATTGCCACCGCTTCGACCTCCACGCCTTGATCCAGCATTATCCTGACGGCGAGGCTGCTGTCAAGGCCGCCCGATAGAAGTGCGACCGCCTTGGGCTTGGCTCCCCGATCTTCCTTTTCGTCGCGTGACATCGTACATCGATTTTCTGAAGCTTCGTTATAAAAATGATATGTGCCCCGCCTCTGACCCACACGCTTTCACGGGTTAGCCATATGCTGATTCCTCTGCGTGCTCTTTAACGGGGTACGTCTTGTAGGGAAGCCCAGGCTATTTGTCTTTCGTTAATCCTCAAGTAATTCATGAAGGTTTAGTTCAAATGCAGCAACAGGCACTCTGAGCTTCAGGCCGGCCAGTGCCAAGGGAACAATTTCACCAGCAGAGCCTATCACTTCGTCCTCGACCAGTACTTCGGCCGACCTGCCAGCTATGAAGAACGGACTCTGAGCCGCCCTTGTACGGAGTTCTTTGCCGAAACACAGTCTGAGCATTCCCTGCACGATGGATTTGATTTCAGTGTATCCCGCTTCTGCGTGCGCGATAACGGCGGCGACGCTCCAGCTTTCGGCCGCGCCGTTATCCTCTCGAAAAACCTTGCCTATTTCAAAGAGTCGCTGCGGGTACTCCTCATGCACATTTCGTGACAGCGCGTGGAGGAGTGACGGAATGAGCGAATCGCGAAGGACTTCATGCTCGACACTCTTGGAGCCGTCTACTTTTAGTGCATGCTCAGAGTTTCTTCCAAAGGAATCGTACAGAATCTGACTGCTTGTGACCGAAAAGTTGAGCGACTCTAGCATTCCCAGTCCGGCTAGCGCTTCCCTGATAGC
>CAZNOV010000005.1:0-22419 GCA_964574725.1 uncultured Nitrososphaera sp.
CAGTCAAGCTAGAAGACCGCGGCTGGTTGCCTTCAATCTATGCCGCGGCTGACTCCAAGACCGACCTCAACACAATTCTTGACGACAGCCATACGATGCAGCTTGTGAAGGGTCACCAGTTTGTGCGTCGGCAGGAAAAGCTAACCGATCTGGACAGGACGGATGTCCTCAAATTAACTCTGTCTGATTCCACAAAGGCGCCGGCTCTGGCAAGGCGCATTGAAAGGCTGGGCGGGAGGTTTGGCAGGTTCCGCCTGTACAACGTCGATCTGCTGCCAGCCCAGTCCTACTTTTACCAGCACGACATCTTTCCGCTGGCATACTGCAGCGTCAGTACAAGGAACTCGAGGCCAGCATGGGATCCCAAAGACGACGTGTGGTCTACGGACTATGCCCTTCCGGAATTCGGATCCCTGCACCTTGACGTCAAGATAAAGAAAGAGCCGGGCAGGCTGCCAAAATTCTCCGACAGCGTAGCCTCGATCATTATACGGCAGGGCGGCGAGACCCGCGAAATCACAGGTTCCTCGGAAGCCGATCTGCTCACAGATCTTGAATCAGAGGTTGCCAGAATTGATCCGGACTTTATTTTCACCGACGGCGGCGACTCGATCCTCTTTCCCTACCTGATAAGCAGGGCGGAGCAGAACAAAGTAGGGCTCTCGCTGAGCAGGGACCGCCGTATGTCTCTGGTCAGGCCGGCAAGGGAAGGCACGTCATATTTTTCCTACGGCAGAATCCACTTCAAGCCCGCCACAATAAGGCTGCACGGCCGGGTCCACCTTGACACGCAGAACTCGTTTATCTGGGACGAAGCAGGGCTTCCGGGCCTCTACGAGGTCGCCCGGATTTGCAGGATGCCGCTGCATACCGCGTCGAGAGCGTCTATTGGCAAGTGTATGAGCAGCCTGCAATTCTACCATGCCACAAAGGAGGACATACTGATACCCTGGAAGCCAATGATAGCCGAGCACTTCAAGACATACCAGGAGCTGCTGGTGGCAGACAGGGGCGGGTTCATATTCGAGCCGGAGATAGGGGTGCACGAAAAAGTAGCCGAATTTGACTTTGCCTCCCTGTATCCAAATATCATGATGAAAAAGAACCTGTCTGCAGAAACCGTGGGGTGCAGCTGCTGCCCTGACTCCAAAGAAAGAGTGCCGGAGCTCGGATACAACATTTGCGAAAAAAGGGTGGGCATAGTGCCAATATCGCTCCGGATATTGATTGAAAAAAGGAAGCAGTACAAAAAGCTGAAAGAGGAAGCAGCCGATCCAAATTTGCGGGACATTTACGATGCCCGGCAGAACTCGCTCAAGTGGATTCTTGTAACGTCATTTGGGTATCTCGGGTTCAACAACGCAAAATTTGGCCGCATAGATGCGCACATTGCTGTCTGCGCCTTTGATCGCCATGTCTTTTTGCAGGCATCAAGAATTGCGGAGAGGCTCGGCTTTCGCGTCCTGCATGGCATTGTTGATTCGTTCTGGGTGCAAAAGAGGAACAGCACAATTGGCGACTACATGGATCTGAAAAGGGAGATCGAGCGGGAAACGGGCTTTGAGTTGAGCTTTGAAGGCATCTACAAGTGGATAGCCTTCGTCCACTCCAAAGAAAGCAGCAAGGTTCCCGTCGCTAACCGGTACTTTGGGACTTTTGAGGACGGTAGGATAAAGATAAGGGGGATAGAGGCAACGCGGCATGACACTCCGCAGTTCTTTGTAAAATTCCAGACACAGATCCTGAAGATAATGGCAATGGGAAATACAGTAGCAGAAGTCAGGGCATTGATGCCACAGGTCAAAGATCTCTTTCGCAAACATGCCCTGCTGCTAATGGATCGCAAGGTCGCGATAGAAGAGCTCGTCTTCACCAAGCAAATCTCAAAAGATGCCTGCCAGCACCAGGACAGAAACACGATAGAAAATGACGCGCTTGGCAGGCTTGCCAAGGAAGGCAGACCGCTCAGGGCCGGCCAGGTCATAAAATACGTCATAGCCGATTACAAGCGCGCGAGAAGAGCCATACCCATAGAGCTAGTAAGCGAAAATACGACTTATGATCATGCAAGATACGTGGAGCTGCTGGCGCAGGTATGCAGCTCGGTCACAGAGCCCTTTGGCTACACACCCGATCTGGATTCAGGCCAGTTCAGACTAACCTAGGCTAACGAATATTAGTTCTGCACTATGGCAACACTAACGGGAGCCTTAATTATTGCAGGGCAGCAGACTGTCGACGCGTTCCTTGACATAATAAGAACCGAGAAGACCCGGCAGATATTCGCCGCGCAGCTCAAGGCGTTCGAGAAAAACAAGTTTGCCATACGATCCGATACAGTCGTAGGGACTTAGTAATAGATTACTAGCATCCTTAAATGAGTCCATGGGATAAGAATCACTGAATGCAAGATGGATTCTGTTTTCTGAGGAGGAGGGGTGAGCAATCATAGCTAATGCAATGTTTTCCGAAAAGGAGAAAGAGTATCTTGGATCACAGCGACTTACACGGATAGCTACAGCGTCGTCAACTGACGGTTCCATACAACCGGATGTTGCTCCCGTAGGTTTTGATTTTGATGGAGAGTACTTTTATGTTGGTGGAATGAATCTTCTCAAATCTACAAAGTATAAGAACGTCCAGAAAAATAACATGGTCGCGATAGTCATTGATGATTTGAAATCTGTGAACCCGTGGGAACCGCGTGGAGTAAGAATTTATGGAATTGCTGACGTTGTTACCCGCCAAGGAGGATATATGGCTCAAACTGATCATCCATCCGCTACATACATCCGGATAAAGCCGCTAAAGAAGTGGAGCTGGGGCATTGAAGAGCCAGTATTTCTGCAAGGCAGATTCAACGTGAAAAAATCGTCAAATACAAGTTAGGACGACTCCGTTCCTCGCAGTTAGTGCTTCCATATTCTAGGAACAACGATTATTAGCGGCAATCACAAATCCGCCACCATGCTCAAGGTAGCAGTCATCGGAGCCACGGGTGCAGTGGGTCAAGAGTTCGTTTTGGCCCTTAACAAGCACAAGTGGTTTGAGCTCAAACTGGTGGCAGCCTCCGAAAGGTCTGCAGGCAAGAAATACGTTGACGCTATTCGCGATCCAAATTCCGGCATACTGAGGTGGCACAACAGGGAGGAGGTGCCTGAATACGTCAAGGACATGGTCGTCAGCAAGGTTGACGACGTCAGACCGGATGACTTTGACCTTATCTTTACAGCGCTAGAGTCTGACGATGCCAAGATAGTCGAGCCCAAGATAGCAAAAACGACGCCGGTGATCAGCACAGCTGCCGCATTCCGATATGAAACAGACGTCCCCATACTGATACCCGGGATAAACGACAGCCACGCTGATCTGCTGGACCTGCAGAGAAAGAACAGGGGATGGAAGGGATTCATTGCCCCGCTCCCAAATTGCACCACCACGGGGATGGCAATCACCCTGAAGCCTATCCTAGATAAATTCGACATAGAGAAGGTGTTCATGACCTCGATGCAAGCTATCTCCGGGGCCGGCAGGTCGCCGGGAGTGGCCGCGCTTGACATAATGGACAACGTAATTCCATTCATCCCCAAGGAAGAGGAAAAGGTGCAGATTGAGACAAGGAAGATCCTGGGCGAATTGAACAACGGTTCTATCGCTTCGGCGCCTTTCAGGGTGAGCTGCACCTGCACGAGGGTCCCGGTTCTTGACGGCCACACCGAATCTGTCTTTGTGGAAACAAAGGGCGCAGCCGAAGCCGAGGACGTAAAGAAGGAAATGATAAAGTATTCGCAAAATGTGTCAATCAGGAACCTTCCGACGGCACCAAAAGACTACATCATTGTACATGACGATCCGACAAGGCCGCAGCCAAGGATTGACAGAGAAATAAACGACGGAATGACGACAGTGGTGGGGAGGATCCGCAAGGATACCGCCTTTGACAACGGAATAAAGTACGTCTTGCTGTCGCACAACGAAAAGATGGGATCGGCAAAGGGCGCGGTACTCTTGGCTGAACTGCTCAAGGATCGTAACGCCCTGTAATTTTTTTTAGGTGGCGCTCAAGGCTGGACATTGATTATTGTAAGGATTTTTGTCGCCATTCTTGCTAAAAATTGTTAATTGTCGTGCTCTTTAGCGATACTTCATACGTTTATTAATCCCCGAAATCATGATCTAGTCCGACCTCCTAGATGGGAAGAATTGACGATCTGGATCTAAAGATCCTCGGCGAACTTGCCAAGGATGCGAGCATATCGGTTCCCCGGCTTTCCAAAAAGATTAACGTAAATTCTTCCGTGGTATACAGCAGGATCAAGCGTCTTGTAAAACGAGGTCTTATCAAAAAGTTCACAATCATCATCAACGACGAAGCTCTGGGCCTAAGCGTGAAGGCCCTAACTGGGATCAACATGGACTCAAAGCTCAGGGACAATGTCCTGAACGAGCTTTTCAAGATCCCTGAGGTGCGGGAGGTTGCGGAGGTCACCGGCAGATTCGACGTCCTGGTGACAATGACTGCGCGCTCGCTTGACGAGATGCACCAGCTGATCTCGGAAAAAATTGGGCGCATCGAGGGCGTCCAAAAGACTGAGACCTTTATCGAGATGCGCAAGACGACCCGCGAGATGGTGTACCCCGCTTCGATCGCGAAGTAATAATATAAATAGCAAGCAGTTTCACTTTGATCTCGACCGCTTACAGTTGACGATTCCCCACCAGATAGCTGCCGGTAGCAGGGTCAAGAATTATTACGAGCTTACAAAGCCGAAAATCTGGTACCTTCTGGTATTCACGACTTTTGGAGCTGCACTTACCGCATCGTTCCTGTTTGACATTCCCGTTCCTCCTCTTACTTGGATGCTTCTGATAGGCGGGGTCGCTGCCGGTTCGGCGGCAGCGGACGCGCTGACTGGCTACAACGATCGAGACATCGACGCGATAATGGATCGCACGAAAGGAAGGCCAATTCCATCCGGCAGAATCTCGCCGCGAAATGCGCTCGTGTTTGGCCTCGTACTGGCCGCTGTCTCGCTTGCCTGCGCGTGGTTCATCAACATCTGGGCCTTCGGCCTTATGGCTTTTGGGCTCTTTGATAACATCATCGTCTACAGCAAGTGGCTCAAGCGCCGAAGCCTTTCGAACATCGTATTGGGTGGCTTTTCCGGCGGCGCCCCGGCGCTGATCGGATACGTGGCCGTTACAACTCAGAGCATCGAGATAGGGCTCGTCATGGCAGGACTGGTGTTCCTCTGGATCCCGACTCACATCTGGAGCCTGGCGCTGCACGTAAAGAAGGACTACACCAAGGCCGGAGTACCGATGCTTCCTGTAGTGCTGAACGAAAAAACCTCCGTGAGGGTGATAGCAGGAACTACCCTGATGATGGTCGTGTTTAGCGTTCTCCCGTTCTTCTTTAACCAGTTCGGCATGATCTATCTCGTCACAGCGAGTGTCTTTGGGGCCGTAATGATAGCCCTTTCCGTCTGGCTACTCGGCAGGCCCAGCGAAAAGGCCTCGTGGACCGTCTTCAAGTTTTCAAGCCCCTACCTCACTGCTCTGTTTATCGCCTTCATGGTCGACGCCTTTTTCAAGTAAGATTTTTTCACATTCGTAGATCAGCCTTGCTATCACCACGTGGCTTTCAAGCCCGGAGTCGGCGATGGAATAAACGGGACCGAGATGCTCGGCGATCCTCTGAGCAAAGCGACCGCTCGGAAACGCTCCTACAACAAACGCGCAGTTTTCCGTGTTTCTCACAAATCCCGCAACTTTTTCAGCGGTGCTGCGCACTCCGGAACTGGACAGACCGATGACCTTTTCCGCTCCTATGCTATCTAGGAGCTCTTCAAAGGTCCCATCTGAAAGCTCCATTAGCACTGCACCTTCGTCGCTTTTGATCATCCTGTTCCTGAAGAGACTTACCATCAGTCCCTCAAATCGAGCATACGATTTTGGTATTCTGAGATTGTCGGCAATTGCGATTATTTTGTCGTTGATGGCGTACACGTAAACTCTGAGCTCGTTCATCAGAAAAAGCGGAGTCGATAGCGCTTCCATGAGCGCAAAGTGGACAATGTCTGGCCTCCCGCGCTTGTGGGTGTCTGAAAGCCCTTTCATCGCAGCGAAGTGGTAACTCTTGTCAAGCAGGATATCCGAAGTACTGCATCCGAGCCTGCGGGCATGGTTCCTGACTGCTGCGTGACCGGAGATCTCCCGTGGCACCTGCTCGATCGCAGCCTCGGCGATGATTAGTGTTATCGTACCAAATTTCTAGCTACGTCCTAATATTAAGGAGGAACCATGTGAGCCATCAAGATTTAAGAACGTCGGTCGTGATATTGCAGCTATTGAAGAAAAGGGACCGGCTGAAGGCGCTGGCCCACGAGCGCGTAGACCTATTAACGGCCAACGCGCTAAGGGAGCGGGACCAAGAACTTGCGAACAAGCAGGCGCGCTTGGCGAAAAAGATCGCGATGCGGTTCCGCCTGCGGCTCCCCTACGACATCAGGCAACTTTACTGCAAAAAATGCAAGCTCTTCATGATACCTGGCAGGAGTGCAAGAGTTCGTATGGGCAGATCGAACACAAGGGGTATCAGGATAACGTGCCTAAATTGTGGTCACGTGTACCGCAAAGTGCTGGCAACAGAATAAGGATTTATAAGGGATTTGGGAAACTTGCCAAATACATGGCGAAAGTTTACGACGTTCCGGCCGACGAACTGATTTCAAAGCTAGCCCAGCAGCTAAAAAATGACAAGAAAATAGAACCTCCTGCTTGGTCAGCGTTTGTAAAGACAGGTTCGCATGCCCAAAGGATGCCACAGAGCAAAGACTGGTGGTATGTGAGATGTGCATCGCTTTTAAGAAAGGTTTACCTCCACGGTCCCCTTGGTGTCGCCGACTTGAAAGTGGCCTATGGTGGCAGCAAGCAGGTCGGTTACAACCTGTCGCACCACAAGGACGCTGGCGGCGCGATCATCCGCAAGGCTCTTCATCAGCTTGAAGCGTCCGGTTACATAATCAAGCTTCAGGGCAAAGGCAGGATTCTGTCAAGCGAGGGGAATAAGAAAATAGACAGGCTCGCTACAGAGATTCACAAGGAGCTCATCAAATCCGCTCCGCAGCTCCAGCGCTACGCATGACATTATGTCCAACCCACAATCCGCGCAACCGAATGACGAAGATGCAAGGCGGCGTGAAGCGGAAGCTGCAATGCGCCAGAGAGTCCTGCAGGTCCTGCTCGATGCTCAGGCCCGCCAACGGCTCATGAACATACGGCTTGTCAAACCAGAACTAGCAGCCTCGGTTGAGAATTATCTTATCAACGCTGCATCATCAGGAAGGCTCAACAAGACGCTGACAGACGAAGAGTTAAAGGAACTCTTGATAAGAATTCAGCAACCGAGAAAAGAATTCAAGATCGACAGGAGATAGGCTCTCAGACGCACTATTACGCTGTAAGTGATAGTTAACTATTTAAAGTCAGTAGAGTCCTTTTTGGATTATGAAGGCAGCGGTTTTTAGAGAGTATAGCAAGGATCCGACCAGTGTCGTCAAGATTGAAGATATCGATGTTCCCAAGATAAAACCAAATGAAGTCATGATAAAGGTAGAGTCAGCGGCCTACAACTACAACGATCTATGGGCGATATGGGGAGAGCCGATCAAGACGCCGCTGCCGCATGTGTCAGGCAGCGACGCCGCCGGCACCGTTGTCGAAGTGGGATCGGATGTCAAGAAGATCAAGGCCGGCGATCGGGTTGTCTCCCATTCCAACATGAGCTGCAGAGTCTGTGACATGTGCACATCGGGAAGGGAATACGACTGCAGTGATAGAACCATCTGGGGATTCCAGACAGGCCCTCTCTGGGGCGGGTTTTCGCAGTACACGCACCTTCCGGAGGTAAACGTGGCCAAGCTCCCCGACAACGTGACGTTCAACGATGCAGCGGCAGTTTCCATGGTAGGCATGACGTCGTGGCACATGCTGGTTGGCAGGGCGAAGATCAGGCCGGGTCAGACAGTCCTTGTCATGGGCGGCAGCAGCGGAGTAGGCATGGTGGGCATCCAGATAGCAAAGCTCTTCAACTGCACGGTCATCGCGACGGCAGGGAACCAAGACAAGATGGACAAGTGCATCGACTTGGGAGCTGATTATGCGGTAAACCACAGGGAAGCCGACTGGTACAAGAAAGTGCGAGAGTTGACTAACAAACAGGGAGTCGACGTGGTCTTCGAGCACATCGGCAAATCAACTTTTCCGCAGGAAGTTGGACTGCTAAAGATCGGAGGGACGCTGGTCGCGACAGGCGCAACCACAGGGTATGACTCGACAATTGACCTGAGGTATCTCTTTTTCAAGGGTACTAACCTGCTTGGCTCTACTCAGGGGACCAAGGCGGAGCTCGAGGAGGTCATCTTCTGGATGGGCAAGGGCAAGATCAGGGCCGTGATCGACACGGTCCTTCCTTTCACCAACATGGTAGAGGGTCATGTCATGATGGCAAACGCCCAAAAGTTCGGCAAGATTGTCACCACGCCCCATAGCATGTAGAAGCGACAAGCTTTTACACCTTCTATCTCTTTTCTCTGGCATATGTTCCGAAGCCTGATTTTCGTCCCCGGCAATAACGCGCGCTTTGTCGAAAAAGCAAAGGATCTGCGAGCCGATATCATCTGCTTTGACCTTGAAGATTCGGTTCCGACCAATGAAAAAGAATCTGCAAGGAAGATAGTAGCAAGTGCCCTCTCACACGTAAAGGAATACTCGGGACAAGTCTATGTGAGGACGAACTCGTCAGAGTCGAGTATGGTAGCAGCTGATCTCAGAGCGACTGCAGTCAGAGGAATCGAAGGGGTGGTCATACCAAAGGTAAACGATACTGAAGAGATCATGCGAATAGTCAAGCAAATAGCCGCGCTCGAACAGGAGATGAACATCGAAATGAAGATCATTGCATCCATTGAAAGTGCAAAGGGAGTGGTCAACGCCTACCAGATTGCTAGCGCGGATGACAGGATCAGTGCCCTCCTATTTGGTGTGTTTGACTTTCTATACGACATGAAGCTCGACTATGACGAACGAGACGATAGCGGATATGCACACGCGAGAGCAAAAATCCCAGTGGACGCAAGAGCCGCCGGCATTCACGCGGTAGATGCAATCTGGCAAAAGGTCGATGACACTGATGGACTTGTAAGAGACTCGGCCGCTGCAAAGAGCCTCGGCTATTCTGGCAAGAGTATCATCCACCCCAGCCAGATAGAACCGGTGCACAGGGTCTTCAGGCCCGGCAAGAATGAAATAGACTGGGCAAGAAAAGTCGTTCAGGCCTTGGGCGGGGCGATGGAACACGGGACTGGCAGGGGAGCAGTGAGGCTTGAGGGCAAGATGATAGACGCCGTGCATTACAAGCAGGCAAAAGCAATCCTTGAAGCTATGGATGGGGCGTAGAATATTGGCCGGCTATTTCATGTCGGTTCCTAGGATCCCGGCGTTTCCCCAGTTTTCCTTGGAGACTTCATAAATAAGAATCCGAACACTTTCCTCTTTGGTACCAAGGATTCTCGCAGCTTCTCTTGTTAGGACCCCGACAAGTTCGCGCTTTTGTTCCACCGTCCTTCCCTGGCTCATCGTTATTTGGATAACTGGCATGAATGGGGATATTGCCGGCAGTTCTTATCAAGTTTTTGACACGACCTTCTTGATCGCCACTATTCCCGCGTAGTAGGGAATGTTATACAGGGCTGCCAGAGCGGCAACGGCGGGGCCAAAGAACTGGAAAGCGAGAACCGCCACGAGGACGTTGTTTATGTAAGTCATTGATATCACGCCCGCCGCCCGTTCATTTCGGCTACCGGCAGATGTCAGATACCCAGCTAGGCAGTACGCTGCGTAGCAGAGAAATGCTGTTGCAATTATCTGCACCAAAAACGTGTGTTCGGTGTAAAAATATCCCGAGAACTTGGCGAACATGCCAAAGTTAATCAGCACAACGAAAACAAGCGACAAGGGAAATGAATTTCTGTCCGCAAAGCCTGACGCCGCAGGCCAATATTTCTTTGCAAGCCAGCCTGATGCGAGCGGAGTAAAGAGCGCAGCGGACAGCAATAGCACCATTTCCAGAATTGGTATGTCGATAACGGATCCGACAAGTACGAAGACGATTGAGGGAAGAACAAAAGGAACCGCAATCGATGTGGCAATTATCATTCCAACCACTACTTGCAGTCGGCCGCCGATCAGATTGACGACAAATGGTGCACCAAGCCCGGTTGAAACGCCTGAAAGAAGAAGGACGGAAAGTGCGAACGGCTCGTAGATCAGATTCGCAATGCCGTACATTGCAAGGGGCAGCACCAGCAGCTTTACCGCTGAGAGCAATGCTAGCTGCCTAGGTCTGGCAAATGTGGATAGCAGGTCAGACGCGTTGAACCTGATCAGATTCAAGAATAGCAGCGCACCTAGCCAGACCAGGATGTAGGGCTCAACCAGTAATCCGCCCTCGGGAAATACGACTCCTGCAGTCATTGATCCGGCGATGGCGATGATCAGTAGCGTATCGTCGCTATTGCGCCGCAAGTGATTTCAGCTGGTTCATCGTCTCTTTGATGTAATCGAATCCCTGCTGCCAGAACTCCTGCCTAGATATGTCGATCCCGGACTCGTTGAGGAGTTCTTCAGGTCTTCGTGATCCGCCGGCTGACAATATTTTCAAGTACTTTGGCACGAACGACCTGCCCTCCAACTTGTACTGGCGGTACAGAGAAAGCACGAGCAAGTTTCCGAAAGAATAGGCATACGTGTAGAAAGGTGTGTGATAAAAGTGCGGGATGTATGTCCATTCCCACGCAAAGTCCGGACTGACCGTTACCGAGTTGCCGAACTGTTCCCTCAAATTATTCATGTATATCTTGGCGACTGCATCTATCGTGGCACTGTTTTCTGCAATAGCCCGGTGCGCATCGACTTCAAAGATCGTAAAATAGGCCTGACGCATTATCGTGGCATACATCTCGTCGATCTGCTCAGCCAACAGTAGCCGTAGCTCCCGCTTGGTCATCTTCTCAGCAAGGCTTTCTATTAGCAGCATCTCTGCAAATACCGATGCCGTCTCTGCCAGTGGAAGCGGAGCATGAAAGACCAATATGGGCATGTCAGATGCCAGCATGCTGTGAATCGCATGCCCGAACTCGTGTGCCAGGGTAGATACGTCGCGCATTCTACCGTCGAAATTCAGAAGAACATACGGTGTTCTCTTTGGCGACACTGTGAAACAGAACGCGCCTCCGCGCTTGGCTCTTCTAATCTCAGAGTCAACATGCTGCTCGCTGAAGACCCGCTCGGCCATCCTTCGGAATTCCGGGTCGAAACTGCCAAACGTGTCAAGCACGCTGGACACCGCCTTTCCGTACGAATATCTCTTGCACCCTGACGATGTCAAGGTAAGCGGCGCGTAAAGGTCGTATCGCCGCAGCCTTTTCAGACCCAGCATACTTGCCTTTTCTTCAAAATAGTCTTGGAAGACGGAGGCATTCTTTCTGCAAACTGCGAGCAACGCATCTACTGCAGCATCATCAAGATTGTTGGCAGTATTGCGCACCGATATCGGCGCGCCGTAGCCGCGCATCGAAATCGCCTCGTCGCGCCATTGGATCACTACGTTTTGGTAAATTTCGCCAAGGACACCGCTGTTCTCTTTGTATACTCCAAGGAGCGATCTGTAAACCGCCTCCCTGGTATCATAGTCAGGACTCCTTACGAGTGAAACTAGCCTTTCCTTACTGGCAAACCTTCTGATGACGGTCTTCCTTCCTTTCTTCAGCTTCGCAGCGAATACGAACGCACTTGTCATTTTGTCATAGATCTTTACGAGTGCCCGGGTCCCCGTAACTTCAAGAGTATTGATGACCTTCTCTTCAGGTTCGCTGAGGGAGTACTTTGCTAGGCGCCGCTTGTGCCTCAAGAATTCTCGGTATACGCCAGGAACGGCATCAATCAGCCTACTCGCATTTCCCTCATCGATTCCCTTCTTGAACCACAGATCGAAGAACAACGCCCTGTTGGCAAAGTTGGACGACATTTTCTCCATCCTTGTAACTAGCGCAGATGCGTCGTTAGATGATGTATCAGCGTAATATCGCAGGTGGGCGTAGCCGCTCGCAACGCTAATTTTTTCAGAGAGACTTTCGATCGCGTGAATGATGCCCTCGAATGTTTCGGGTGTAATGTCGGAGCGTAATGTTTCACGCCTTCGCTCGAATGCGCCGATCTCGTTTTCAATTGAGTTCAAGAACAAGGCGAATTCGTCACTGTTGGGATTCTTTACAAGGTCTGCCAAATCCCATGGACCGACCTTGAGTGTGACGTACGTCGATTTCTGCATCTGCGCGACAGGCAATACGCGACCCGGGTCAAATATGTACCTATGTCTGTCCCAGCCTGTGATCCATATCTAGGCGGAACGTTTGACTATTACCTGACCAAATCTCCTCTGCTCATTGCCAGCCCAGTCAGTTGCGAGTATTTTGAAGTTTTCAGAGCAGTGGATAAGAGTTAACGTATGTGATAGAAAATATTGTCAGCTGCCTTAAATAGCCGATACTACCCAAGACAATTGCTCGCGTATATGCGAGTTTCAGCATGGATGTAAGGGTTAGGCGAGCAATATGCGCATGCGATGCGGCATGATTTGGCATGCATCGGCGCGCATGATAATGCCTACCTTTCCGTGCTGTTCTATTATTTTGGTGCTAGCTCGACTGGTTCATGCCCAGAAGTCCTGTTTCTCATAGCCCTTGCCTTATGAGCGAACTTTGCGCACCAGGGCCATGCAATCAACGCGCGCTGAAAACGCTAATTTGGCAGTGACTCGATGAAGACGGAGTAGGACGTTACTTCGAAGGTATCTCCGGTCTCACTATCCTTCACCACCATGTAAATTGTATAGACCCCATCCGCGGTGACCGCTTTTGGCAGGTTAAATGAGATCTCTATATTGTTCTCCATTACATTCCATTTGTTGGCGACAATGAGCCTGTAGCCTTCAGGCTTTTCGTAATAATATCCCGGAGGCAGAGGCTTGACCACGCTGGCGACGAGCTCTCCGGCAGAATACGCTAGGAGCTGCTTGTTTTCTTCGTAAAGCGTTGCATCCGGGATAGGATCATAGTGAACATTAACGTACTCGATGCTTCCTGATAACAGCTCTCCCGAGATCCTCGCCTGCTCGTCATTTACTGTCACCTCAATTCCGTAATTATTCTCAAAGTTCTGAACGAACGCAAGATAATATTCATCATAGTATACCCCGATGCTTACATGAGTATGATACTTGTTTAGGATATTGTCTTTGTGGCCGTCATTGCAGCATTCCGCGTCCTTGTACATCATTTCGTACTGCAATTCTTCTATGGTCGACATTGGCTCTATTTTTTCACAATCATAAAGTACATTGTCGACACATTCCTCGTACTGAGCTTTGGAAAAGCCAGCAATGGCGACATTCTGGCTGACGCTGCCCATACCTCCGTACACTGTGTACGTCATGTACGGCTTTTCACCGTTTGACATCCAGTGAGATATCTGCTTGTTCTTGAAAACATCCTCGGCATGGATCTGAGCTGCCTGATTCGTGCTCTGCTGCACGGGCGGGAGCCCAAACTTTGCCCTGTCATCATTTATCAATTCAAGCGCGCGTGCTACGAGTTCTTCCTTGGGTACGAGCTTGGGTTCCTGCTGCTTTGGCGGCAGAATGTTAATCCCCGGAACGTCGCCTTCATTTGTTTGTGTAAGCACCATGATCAGTGCTGGGACAAAGAGCACAGCGACAACAACAGCAATCGCAATTCCGGCTGCAAGGCCAACCTTCCTTCCCGCGGAGCTCTTTTTAGACAAACTCTGGTCTGACACATTGCCTTCGCCACAATGGGGGCAGACGGCAAGGTAAGCGTCGTACCTGCTGCCGCAAACGGAGCAATTTATCCACCGGTCAGCCATGTGAGAGCAACCTCAAAGGCAGCACTCCGTTCTTTGTAGAATAGCATTTGCAATTTATCCGGGCATACATACAGCAATTCAAATAGGTTCTGAACGCGAGTTCTAGAGCTCGTAAGTCCTGTTTTCTTCGACAACAGTCATCTTTCTAGTCGCCCTTACGTAGATTTCAGGGTGCTCTGTATGGATTGGAAAGAGCATTCTTGCGTCGATCTCTTTTACTACGCGAAATAGATCCGGGTTCTTGGCATGGCCAGAACAGTGAATCTGGTGCCCCACCATATCAAACCTCTCCAGCCAGTTGTCAATCCTCTCCTGGCTCAACACCATCTCTTCATTGTATGGCTCGCTCGCCGAATGAATGTAGAGCGAGCCGGGCGGCGGCTTCATGTCTATGAGGGCAGAAAAGCCAAAGTAGCCAAATGCACACAAGAACTGTCCCGGATTTTCACTGATCTCTGCCGCGGTCTTGGCGTTTTGGAGTGAAGCAAATTTCACATCTTCGCCGTAATAGTCCCCGTCTGCATAGGTGCCTGATGCCTGCTTTGGCTTGTAGATAACAATTTCTTTATCGTCATAATTCGGGACGCCAAGGTTCACGTCTTTCGACAGCTGCTTTAGGTAGTAACAATCCTTTAACTTCACGACGAGCTTGCGACCGTTCTCCTTGGCTACCCTAAGGAATGTCCTGAGCCTATCAACGTCTTTGAAGTTGAAGTCGGCAAAAACCGGGGCGTTCGGATGCCTGCCCACGAGAGCATTTGACTGCTTGAATACAAGAGGCTCGCTTTCTTCAGATTGCAAGTCGATCAGCCTCGTTCCCTCGCACATGAGCGCCTCAGGTTTGGCTGCCTTGGCTTCGTCCACAAATTCGCGCGTCATCTCCGGCTTTGTCCCGTGGAGCCTGATGTCGCCTGTATATGCCACGGCCCCGGCGCTCGTGTGTATTATGAATCCGTACGCGCCGGGTATCGAATGATCGACATGGATGGGACGGATTTCAAGCGAGCCGATCTTGAAGCTCTTGCCAGATCTGAATGTTACGATCTTTCGCTCGACATGTTTTGTCCCCCTTTTGGACGGCCGCGGCGCAAAGTCAAGTATTTCCCTTTCAAAATCTCTGGGGGCCCTCTCCTGTATGGCTTTTAGAATTGAATGGCAGGTGTTTCCCATGTAGATCGGAATGTCTCGATGCAGAAACGAAATATAGTCAACGTGATCGGCGTGGGCGTGAGAAACAAGCACCGCGTCCACCATCGGGGGCGTAGGCTTCCTGCCGGCCATTTCGAGCAGGTCGTCCCTGTAGACCCCTGCTATGTCAGGAACAAGACCCATATCGATAAAGTCTGAAAGACCGTTGGCAGGTCTTGGTTTAAGGTATTCTTCAAAATACCTTGCCCTCCTTGAAAACCCCTTTCCAAAGTCAAGGAAAATCCTGGTGCCGTTGTCGTCCAGCAGTATCTTGTTGCCGCCGACTTCGTTCACTCCCCCGTAAAAAGTGATCTTGCAGCCAGCCAAACGCCAATGGTGATTTGAGGTTGCTTATTAGGCTGATGAAGTTAGCGTACTTTCATAGCTTCATGAGACACCTCGAAGTCAAATCCTGCTAATAAACCGACCGTGAGACATCCCTATGTGTAGGCTAAAGCTACTTGCTTATCCTTATTATAACTCTAGAAGAACTGAGACCAAACCAGAAATGATCATACTGAACAGGCCTCTCGAAGTCATGATAATTACTGGACTCAATGCCGCCGTAGGAGCACTCCTGCTCATGAACGGGCTTGGCGCGGTAGGAGTACCAGCTCTGTCGTTCAACTTTTCGGAAGGATTGATGGCCATTGCTACATCATTGCTCTACAACTTACTCAGCATAGGCGGCGCGTTGATGCTACCCTTGGGCGCAGCATTCCTTGGTTCGGCAGCTGGCTTGTTTCTAGGAAAAGGCTGGGGCTGGACGCTATCGCGCTCGTTACAGGTCTTGGGCATTGTGCTTGGCTTCGCCTTCATGTACGGGGCAGGCGGCGAAACTGCCAAAATGGCAATGTACGCCTTCGGGATGGCTCTCAGTGGTGTGGTAATAGGTTTCCTCTACGCCCCAGAAGTGCGCGAGTTCTATGGCAAGCAGCCAGTCGAGCATTCGGAGAGGGCGCATTCGAGAAGGAAAAGAAAGGAAAGCCAGGTCGAAGACGAAGATGTGGAAGTAGAGGAAGAAGAAACATCCGCAGCAGAAGTAGAGTAGGCTGGCGAGTTCTTAGGCAATAAGTCGCGACGCCGGATAATTCTGCGATTTCCAACAAGAGCGATCAGTTATGGAGCATGCTTGATTATTTCGAATTGATGGACACTAAACCGAACGTATCTCCGATTTGGGGCTGTATATCAGTGCCAGGACGTGTTCACGCACTCCCCTTTCGCCCATGACCCCCCTGTGAGCGATCGTAGTGATCGAGCTGTCATTTCTAACGCCGCGCATCTTCATGCATAGGTGCTCCCCTTCTGCAATCACGAGCGCCCCCTTCACTCCCATCCTGACTAGCTCGTCTGCGATTTGTTTTGTTAACCTCTCTTGGATCTGAAGCCTGCGCGAGTATTTCTCAACGAGCCTTACGAGCTTTGATACGCCGAAGACCTTACCAGACGGCACATATGCGACGTGGATTCTGCCAAAGAATGGCAGCATATGATGTTCGCACATGCTGTAGAATTGTATATCCCTAGCGATTATCGCCTCCGTTTCTTCTGAAAAGGTGACATCCAGCTCGGCGTCCATCCTGTACCCGCTAAAAATCTCGTCATACATGTCGGCAATGCGGGCCGGAGTGCCTGCGAGGCCTTCCCTATCGGGATTCTCGCCAAGCTCCACTAGTATCTGTCGAACTAGTTTTGCAATCTTTTTCTTGTTGACAGCCGACTTGTCTGCTGGAGTCACTAGTGTCTATCTCGCTCCAATCATCTTGTGCAGCTGTGGCACGATCCGGACCTGATCGTACAAAGGATAGACTTCGTCATAAAATCCAAAAAGCCTCTCCAAAGTGGGCTCGTCAAACTTATGACTCGGCTGTATTATAAATCCTGCTATCTCGGACGGCTTTATCACGCTAAAGATCTTGCGGAGGAGATCACTGAATTCCTTCAGGTCCGAGGAATTTGTAACCACCACCTTGATGTAGGTAGTCCTGCCGCTGCCGACGGAGAGTTTCAGGCACTCTAGTTCGTTATCCAAGAGGCTGATGTACTGATTCTGGTCAACAACTTTGGAGTCTTTTAGTTTGAACTCGATCTTGCAGATGTCGATGTAGGGCAATACCCTTCGAAATCGGGAAGCGTCGTAGCAGGCCGATTCGAGGTAGGTCCTCAGCCCCTTCTGCTTGACGAACCCTGCAAGCTCGATAACTGCATCATCCTGCACGAGCGGTTCGCCCCCGGTGAAGTTTACTTTGTACGTATTGGGGAGGAGGTTTTCGGAAATTAGCTCCTTGACTTTATCAATAGAATATTGGCTGCCGCTTTCTAATGGCAGCGCGTACGGCGTGTCGCACCAATAGCACCTTAGCGGGCAACCCGCCAGCCGGACGAACATCGTCTTCGTACCAAAGAGTATGCCCTCTCCCTCAATGCTTGTGAATATCTCGCTGAGCTTTACCACTCTTTCGTCAGCCGCTGCCTTTTGGCGCATAAATTGTTCTGTCCTCTATTCCTGCGTTGATGAATGCATTTTTCCTATTTATACACGATTCGCACCTGCCGCAATGCGCGTAGCCGCGGCCTGTCCTTATGCCATCAGAGTAGCAGCTCCACGACCGGAAAATCCTGTCTCCCAGTAATTCATAGCCCTCCTTTAGCAATGAGGCCTTATCGAGATTCATCATTGCCGGCGAACTTATCGCCACTTGCTGCCTGAGACCTGAAGCTATGCTGTCAGACTCTGCGAGGTTCAGGGCGTTATTCAAGGAGTTCACAAAGGCCGGCCGACAATCAGGGTAGTGTGCGCTGTCGCCGGCGTGCGCGCCGTAAGCTACAACCTTTGCCCCGATGCTCATTGCCCATGCGGTGGCAATCGTTATGAAGACGGCGTTTCGAATTGGCACGATCAGGCTCTGCTCAAAACTCGAGGAAAGCTCTTGACGCCTGTCGGTAAGTGAATTGGTTCTGCCATAAAGTGACTTCATGAAACTGATATCGACTACCTTGTGAACTTTGGTCTTCAGCATTCTGGAAAACAATCGAGCGCGTTCTACTTCTCGACTTGCTCGCTGCCCGTAGGAAAAAGTCATCATGTAAATGTCGTGTTTGCTGGCAAGCATTGCCGCATAGCAAACAGAATCTAGGCCTCCGCTGACAATGCACACCGCGCTTGGCCTTACAGATGACAACGCACTATCAGGAAAGTCCGGCGACTATTAAACGGTGATGCGGCTTCCAATGACCTTATTGAACTGTGGTTGTCGGATCACAGGAGCTGATGTAAATTGTTTAGGATGACCTTGAAAGACATTAATGCGGGCTGAGAAAGGATACCGAATAACCGGGAATCATGATCATCGGCTTGATAGGCAAGGCTAACGTTGGCAAGTCTACTTTTTTTAATGCTGCCACCGAGCTAGCCGTGCCTGCCGCAAATTATCCGTTCACGACCATCCAGCCAAATATCGGTGTCGCCTACGCACGCGTAAAGTGTGTCTGCCGTGAATTCGGTGTTCAAGATAATCCGGTTCATTCTGTGTGCATCGATGGCAACAGGTTCATACCGATAAAGCTGGTAGATGTTGCAGGTCTCGTACCGGGAGCGCATACAGGCAAGGGGCTTGGCAACAAGTTCCTGGACGATGCTAGGCAGGCTGATGCTCTAATACATGTAGTGGACGCTCCGGGGTCGACCGATGGCAATGGAAGGCCGGTGCCTGCCGGGACCGGCGATCCGGTATTTGACATACAGTTCGTCGAAGAAGAATTTGACTTGTGGCTGGCCTCCATAGTCGGGCGGGACTGGATCAGGACCGCAAGGGAGGCAGAAAGCCAGGGTCAGAGGCTCGAGCAGATGCTTGCAAAGAGGCTGTCTGGGCTGGCAATACCCGAGAAGACCATCACAGCGGCGGTTCACGAGTCGGGACTGGCAGCCAAGAAGCCAGTCTCTTGGACAGAGCAGGATATTCTTGCGTTTTGCAAGATATTGAGAGTACGCGCCAAGCCAGTAGTCATAGCAGCTAACAAGGCAGACCTCCCCTCGGCAGATTCGAACATCAAGAAGATGAAGTCTCTCGGGCTTGTCGTCGTCCCTTGCGCTTCGGAGGCCGAGTCCCTTCTGCGCAAAGCGTCAAAAAAAGGCGTCCTTCATTACTTGCCGGGCGACTCTTCATTCCAAATGAATTCCGGTGTGACGCTTAACGCCCAGCAGCAGCGAGCACTTGATATTGTCAAGTCGCTGATGGACAGGCACGGCGCCACGGGAGTTCAAGAGGCAATAAACATCGCCTGCTTTGAGCTTCTGCGCATGCTTGCCGTTTACCCTGTCGAAGACGAGTTCAGGTTCTCTGACAAGAATGGCAATGTACTCCCTGATGTCAGGCTGTTGCCGGAGGGCTCGACCGCCAAGGACCTTGCAGAGACCGTGCATGCGGAACTTGCAAAGGGTTTCCTCTTTGCCATAGACGCGAGAACCAAACAGCGGATAGGGGCCGATCACAAGCTCAAGAACGGCGACGTGATCAAGATAGTTTCGGCTGCGAGCAGGGGTTAAAAGCAAATGCTCTGTCTGGGCGTGGAAAGCACTGCACACACATTTGGATGCTCGGTGGTTGATTCGCAAGGTAATATTCTGTCCGACGCTAGAGCAGTTTACAAGGCTCCGGAGGGAAGAGGAATCCACCCTCGCGAGGCCTCAAGACACCACATGGAAGCGTCACCGGAAGTGCTGAAAAAGGCTGTTGGCTCGGCCGGCATCTTGGTGCAGGATCTGGATGTCATAGGATACTCTGCAGGCCCCGGGCTTGGCCCGTGCCTCCGGGTTGGAGCTGTTGTGGCCAGGACTGTGGCAGGCTTTTACGGCAAGCCTCTCGTGCGCGTCAACCATGCGCTAGGTCACATCGAGCTGGGCGCGATGCTCGCTGGAGCGTCGGACCCGCTGGTGCTGCTCGTTTCGGGAGGTCATACAATGCTTCTTGCATTTTCCGAGGGGCGTTGGCGGGTATTTGGTGAAACGCTGGACATTACTGTCGGGCAGTTACTAGATCAATTTGGAAGGGCGCTTGGCTTCGCCTCGCCCTGCGGCGAACGTATCGAGCAGCTGGCCAAAAAATCGCAGGGCAAGTATCTGCAATTGCCATACACCGTGAAAGGAAACGACGTGTCATTTTCAGGTCTGTTGACGGCCGCCACCAGGATTGCTTCCGAGAGCAAGGGCACCGTGCTTGCCGACGCGTGTTATTCGCTGCAAGAGACCGCCTTTGCGATGCTGACAGAAGCAACAGAACGTGCCCTGTCGTTCACAGGCAAGCAAGAGATGATGATAGTAGGCGGTGTCGCAGCAAACAATCGGCTGGCCCAGATGCTGAAGCAGGCCTGCAGCAGACACGGAGCTCAGCTGTTTGTTTGTCCTATCAGATTTGCGGGAGACAATGGCGCGCAGATCTCCTGGACGGCGCTCCAGCAATACGGTGCATCAAAGAAGCACGTAAAAATACAGGAATCATTCGTCCAGCAGTCGTGGAGGGTGGACACCGTCGACGTCAGGTGGCGCCGGTCCTGAGTTCATTCATCTGACGTTCCCACTTGCCATTGCTGAAGACTCCAAACTTGTAGATCATGTCGCCAGAGCTGACCACGAGCTTTTTGACGAGGAAACCTTCAGACCTGACATCTGATATCTTGTCAAGTACGATGTCAATTACCACGTCTCCTTCCTTCTTCGATAGCGTGGCAATTCTCCCTTGGGTTTTCTGGAAGACGAGCCTCCTATTCGTCAATATGAGAATGCCATTCCGCAGCTTGTCCTCGGCGCAGTCCTCGTCCAGGATCACTTTTTCGCCGGGCGCTGGCTCGAAGCTCACCACATTTTTATCTGCTGAGCAGAGGCTATATTATTATTGCATTTGCGATTGCTCAGAAGGGGCGCAGAGGCAGACATCTTCTTGGTGGAATGGGCAGGGCGAAAAGCAATTTCCAAGGTGCGCGCGCCAAAGCCATACAGGCACGAAACGCTCGACGTGGTGATCCGGAGGCACAGGACTGTGCACGAAGCAGCCTTCATGTCTGCCGCCAAGGGGGCCAGCGTTGCGTCACCTTATGTTTATTTCGTTGACCCGGTCAAGGCAGAGATAATAATGGAGTTTGTCAAGGGGAAAAACGTGCGCGACACAGTGTCTCCCGTTCTGTGCTACAGGATCGGCCGCTACGCCGGTTTGCTTCACTCCCACAACATAATCCACGGAGACCTTACGACGTCAAACTTCATAGCTGATGGAAATCGCTTGGTCCTGCTTGACTTTGGTCTCTCTCACTATTCGGAACGCAAGGAGGATGCGGCGACAGACATTAGGCTGATAAAGGAGACACTCACAAGTGCCCACGTTACCGTCAGGAAAGCATTTGACCGCTTTACAGAAGGATACGCAAGTATTGTCGGAGAAAAAAGGACAAGAAAAATCCTGGAGAATGTCGAAGAGATCGAAAAGCGTGGCAGGTATGCCCGGGTCACCTAGTATTTATTTCTGACTTCCACGGTTTGATATCGTCATTGCGATCACTTGCTTTTGCGAGTACCAACGAGAACAAGTACCGCGAGGTCAGGTCCATCCTGTCAGCTCGCGGCATTTCCGTAGAACTTGCGCAAGTCTCCGCTTTGGAAGTGCAGTCGGATTCGATGAACGAGATAGTAGCGGAAAAAGTAAAGAGCGCGTTTGGCCTTGTTAGCAGACCTGTAATTGTGGAAGACGACGGGTTGTTCATTGATTCGCTAAAGGGCTTTCCTGGGCAGTATTCGTCCTTTGTATTCAAGACCATAGGCAACGCGGGCATTCTGAAGCTGCTTGCGGGCACTGCCAACAGATCAGCTTCGTTTCGATCGATGATAGCGTACTATGACGGGGAAAAAATGTCAATCTCTGAGGGCAGGGTCGATGGCAGCATATCCGACAGAATTACAGAGGGCGGCTGGGGGTACGATCCAATATTTATTCCGGAGAGGGCCGGGCTGACCTTTGCACAGCTGGGGGAACGGAAGAACGAGTACTCCCACAGAATGAAGGCACTGCAAAAATTTGCAGACTGGATGTCGCAGCACTAGGGGTCTATCGAAAAGACTTGACAAACCTTGACCTGGTGATTACTGCGACCAAGCCAACAACGCCTGCGATCGCTCCGAGAGCAGGAAGCGGAAATTCAGGCACAACCTGATCAGAAGTCGTAATAATTCCCCAA
>CAZNOV010000006.1:0-6557 GCA_964574725.1 uncultured Nitrososphaera sp.
GAAGCACATGCCTCCGAAGCCAGTTGTCGTGGGATCGAAGCCCACCGGGCCCGCTCCTATATTGGTCCTTAAAATGGCTTCAAATTCAACATGGATGATAAAGTGTCCGGTGTGAATGGTGAACACCGCAACAATAAGATTCATCTAGACTCATTTGCATTTACTTTATCAGCAAGTCGTACAGCTGCTTCATTATTCTTGCAGTCGCGCCCCAGATCATGTTGTTTTCGTACGTGAACCTGAAGGCATCCTTGGCAAGGTGATAATGCCCAGAGTCTTGCTCTATGGTCATGAGAGTCTGCAATAGTGGAGGGTCAAGCACTGTATCAACTTCTGCAGAAATTCTATGATCTGGCAGCCTGTCCTGCAGGGTCACGAACGGGACGATAAAATGGTTCGAAGTCATAGTACGTACCGCCCGGAGGCTTCCTAGAACCTGATCCGGGCTGAACGTTATTCCGATTTCTTCCCTCGTCTCCCGCAAAGCGGTATCGAGCAGGGTCCGGTCGGCCCGGGCAAACCGACCGCCGGGAAATGATATCTCGCCCTTGTGCGATTTCACAGTCGAGCTTCTCCTTGTCAAGAAAACGTGCGGCAATCCGTTTGTGCTATGATAATGGATTATTACCAGGACCGCGGAAGGCGTCGCGGACGCGGCGTCCTGTGGCAGATATGGTGTACGCGAAATGGCCGTCGCCAGCATCGACTCAATCTCTTCTTTGCGAAATAATTTTCCGGGTGACACAGGCTAGATGCGAGATCTCAAGACTTGACCACATTTAATAATACCTCGGGACGAAACTCCATAGGATAAATGATATCCTACGAATTGAATCCGCCCAAGATCATCAGAGGCGATCGGTTCGATTTTGCCCAGCTTGATCATGACATGCACGCGATGGCTGAAAGAGCCCGGCAGCTTTCAGGGCTTGCCAGCGGAATACATCTTACAGATTCTGTGCTTGGAATTCCAAGGGTTTCAAGCATCACGGCAGCATCCCACCTGCGGAGGTCGCTTGGCTCACAATCAATGGAGTTGAGTTGCAGCCTCCGCGTTCGCGACCGGAACTCTACTTCGCTATCCCAGGCCGTCTCGGATGCGATCATGACCGGCGTGGAAAGCCTCCTCATTCTAATGGGAGACCAGCCGGCCGATGGGCCGGGAAATCCGGGACTCAGACCGAGCGAGGCAGTCAGGATGCTGAAAAATGCTGGATACGACGCAAGAATCAAACTTGATCTTTCTTTTCCAGCGCGGGTCAAAGATTGCCCTGCCAAGTGGGTGCAGAGCAAGCTGGACGCAAAGCCGCACTGCTTTGTAACACAATCCATATCTTCACTTTCTGACCTCGGCGAGATCGTAGACCTTGCCAAACCGCACGGCATCAAGGTTGCACCGGTGATAATGGTCCCTTCAGAGAAGAACCGTCAGTCCGCCGCGCTTATTGGGCTTGATTGGTCTGGCTATTCGAAAAATCCCGCAGACTTTGTCATGCAGGCTCTGAAAATGACAGACAGGGTTCTCCTCTCTTCGCCGAACAGCTTCAGGTCAGGAATTGAGCTGTTGCAGCAGCTCAGGTAGGGTCGTTGCTATTTTTCCGGCATTATTTCGCGCTGCATGATGTCGATTATCTGCCGGTGGAATGTCCGCAGGTTTTCATCTTCGGGAAGCCGCGGCCTTCTGTAATTGACTGCTATCTCTTTTTTTACCCTGCCGGGCCTCTTGCTGAAGACCACAACCTTGTCACCGAGGCAGACTGACTCGGCTATGTTGTGTGTGATAAACACGATGGTCTTCCTGGTCTTTGCCCATATCAGCTGCAGCTCCACGAGCAGCAGGTCGCGCGTCTGGCTGTCCAGCGCCGCGAAGGGCTCGTCCATCAGCAGCACTTCTGGGTCCATGACCAAGGCCCTCGCGATCGCAACCCTCTGCTTCATGCCCCCTGACAGCTGGTACGTATAGGCATCAGCAAATTTTGTCAACTGCATCATTTCAAGGTAGTGCATCGCATGCTCGTGCCGCTTTTTTTTGTCAACCCCCTTCATGCGCAGTCCGAACTCGACGTTGTCAATAACGCGCAACCAGGGAAACAGCGCGTTCTCTTGAAATACCATGCACCTGTCAGGACCCGTACCCACCACCGGATGACCATCGAGGATTACTTCCCCTTTGGTGGGCTTGTCAAGCCCCGCAAGAATGTTCAGAAAAGTGGTCTTGCCGCATCCTGAGGGTCCCACGAAACAAACAAACTGACCTTCGTCGATCGAGAGGCTGACATCCTGTATCGCAGATATGGTCTGCGTCTGGTTTCCGTCATTTGCTATGAACGACTTGCCAATGTTTCTTGCCTCGAGTTTGACCACTGTCGCAGCGTACCTCCTAAACCAGGTCGCTGGTGTCTCCGAATTGCTTCATTTTGCCAAGCCGCCTCTTGCCAATGACCGTAATTACTGCTCCCGCGACCATCGCGGCGATGCCTCCCATGAGCAGCGACCCGAGAGCAAACGTCGTCATGGCTGCCGCCGCGATTTCGGAATTGTTCAGAACGTACTCTTGGCTGCCAAGAATTGCGAAGGCTTCAAGAACTCGGTCTGATGACGGGTTGGCTAGCGTGAGCGTATAGTTTCCTTCGTCGGTCACCGTGAATAGCTCGAGCGCAAGGGGCGGTTCGACGGCCTTTCCGACTATTGTTTGATTTGATGGGTCTCTTAGAGTCACTGTGGGCCTCAGGCCGCTAAAATCTGAAAAGATGACGGCGTAGGCCCCTTGTTCCGTATTAGAAATGTTCGCAGTAAACGGAATCACGCCATTAGGTTGAATTTTGCGTTTGTCCTCGTCTTCGATTGTCGTTATCAATATCGTGCCGTAATATCCAAGCATGGAGAGGCTGGTCACCGCTACTGCTCCTCCGGCAACGATCAGAATGAACCCCCTTCTTGGATGCAACTTGCTTCGGAGTGGCTGTCGTAAGAATATATTCTTATCAATAAAAAAGAAAACTCTAGAGAGTTTGCCGTTGGGATGGTGTGGAATCGATTTTCTTTTTTCCGTAGCTGGTCATGCGTTCGTACTGCATGCGAAATAATTCCAGCGCGCCTGCGACCTTGTCCGGTTCATCGATGTAGAAGCTGATCCAGCCTGACTGCGGCAGAACGTGATGGGGGGACGCTTTTCCGTCCGCTATCAACTTCCGGCCAATGTCTTTCGGAAAAGGAAGGTCGACCAATGTGTCACCATGCATGTGACCCATTTCCCTGCCGTTTACCCTGAATTCAATTCCCCCAAAGCGATGATCATGCAACGTGACTCCAGGCAAACTCTGCAATTCTCGTCTCACTAATTCGCTGGGTCTTTCCACGTTATCATTTCGCCGCACGAATACTTAAGGATGGCAGTAATTTCTGACTTTGTTGGTTGCCCCGGCCTGACTACAGGACAAAATATTCCCCCTCCGGATGATGAACGACCAGCGCGGCCGTTGACTGGTCTGGCACAATCTGGCCTGATTCTGTAAGAGTCATCCCGGACTTTGAGGGATCGAGTATTTCCCAGACAAGATGATGCTGCAGGATGTCCGGACAGCTAGGGTAGCCCCAGCTGAATCGAAGGCCGCGGTTGGGGCCAATCCTTAGCTCATCCCTGATCCGGGCGTTAACCCACTCGGCCATTGCCTCGGCTGTTTCCACGGCAAGACCGTGCAAGTAGTACGCGTCCGTGTACTTGTCCTGCCTGTTCCACAGCTCTATTGTTTCCGCTACCTTGTTTCCTGCCGTCACGGACTGAAACGCAACGATGTCATCCTTGCCAAAATAATCTGCCAGGCAGAGGTGCTTGTTCTTTGAAGATCGCGGGAATTCAAACACAATCTGCTTTCCTGAGGGCAGGTCTACGGCCAGCCTTCCGTTGCCCGGCTGGCCCTGCGTGAGGTTGTGGCACCTGTAGTATCCGTACACTGCGCGTGGTTCAAACAGGTTTTCCTTGGTTACTCTGTGCATCCACTGCTGCAGCAACTTGTCAGGATCCTGATCGCTTGCACCCTTGCCTTTCATTCCCCACTGCAGCACGAACAAGGATTTTTTGTTCATGTGTTTCCACACCTGCACAAGATCCACCTGCGAAGGTTCGATTCTGACGGGTCTGCACAGGTGGGGCGGCGTCGGAGCTTCCACTGGCCGAATGCCACTGTGCGGATGCTGCTCGGGCATGGCAACCGCCTTATCGCTCCACCTGTCTATTTTTTGGCGCCAATCCCTTTCAAACTGTTCACGCTCCGGAGACATCAGCTTGTTCATCACTTTTAGCCCGTCAAAAGCCGTCTTGCAGTAGTATACCCCCGGCTCGTAGACGCCGCCTTCCTTGGCAATTCTGTTAACGTAGCTGCTATTGATTGCTGCTCCACCGCAGAGCACTGGCACTTCCATGTTGTTCTGCCTAGCGTGTTCGACGAAATACTGCATCTGCTTTGAAGTAGAAACGAGGAGCGCTGACAGACCGACCGCGTCTGCCTTCACTTCTGCGATTTTCTCTAGGATCCGTTGAAGTGGGACCTGCTTGCCAAGGTCATGAACGGTGTAGCCGTTGTTGACAAAGATTGTCTTGACAAGGTTCTTGCCAATGTCGTGAACATCGCCGTACACAGTGCATAGAACAAGGGTGCCCTTGCTCACCCCCTTCTGTTTGATGAGGTATTTTTCCAGTTCTGCGACGGCTGCCTTCATACACTCGGCGGATTTCAATACAAAAGGAAGTATCAGCTCACCTGCCCCGAATTTGTCTCCCACCTCCTTCATTGCGGGCAAAAGAACCTCGTTAAGTGTTTCGACGGCAGCCTCATGCGCCTGGGGTTTTGATGCGTCAAGGACCAACCGGCCGGAATCGGACTTTAATTTGCGTTCGCCGCGCGTCCGGTCAGCGATCGCCTGGACTACGTCGTCTTCAATCCCCTCTTTGAGCCTGTTGACGATGCGGAAGTAGCATCTTCTTCCCGCGTCCCACCCGGGGTCGACATCCACCCTTTTCCCTGCGCCGCTGGCAGGCTTGGCGCCTTCAAAGTGCGATATCAGTTCTGCCAAGGCGTTTTGGTGCCTGTTGAAGATGAGATCTTCAGCAAGCGTTCTCTGCCGATCGTCTATCGCAGGGTACGCAATAATGTCTCGCGCGTTTATTATCACCGCGTCAAGCCCGGCCTTTAGGGCGTGATACAGGAAAACGGAATTGACCGCCTTTCTTGCGCTTGGAGCCAGACCAAAGCTAACGTTGCTCAGGCCAAGGCTAACAAACGAATCTGGAAGCCTTTGTTTGACAAGCCTGATTCCTTCCAGTGTGTTCTTTGCAGACTCTAAGAACTCGGCCTCCCCGGTCGCCAATGTGAACGTCAGTACGTCAAAGATAAACTGCCATGGCTTCAGCCCATACTGTCTGGAACCAATATCGTAGATCAGCTCTGCAACTTCGACCTTTTCCTGCGGCGTTTTTGCCATGCCCTTTGGGCCGATGCAGAGTGCTATCGCGGGAACTCCGTACTTTGCCATAAGCGGGGCAAGGGCATGAAACCGGCTCCCGTCCCCTTCAAGGTTTATCGAGTTGATGATAGGCCTGCCTGGGATCTGCCGGATTGCCGCCTCCGTGACAGATGGGACCGTAGAGTCTATCACGAGCGGTGCCTCTACCTCCAGGCTAAGCCGCTTTACGAGGGTTGTCATGAACTGCTGTTCCTGCTCGTCGGACCGCTCTGTCAGAGCGACGCAGACATCAAGGCAGTGCGCTCCATCCTCTACCTGCGCTCGTGCAAGATCGACAAGGCCGTCAAAGTCATTGGCAAGTACCAGCTCTTTTGCCTTCCTTGACCCCTGGGTATTGAGCCTTTCCCCGATTATCATCGGCGGAGGGTCTTGCCGCAATTCCACTGCTTTGAGGGCCGAACTAACCCGGGGTACCAAATGGAAGATGTCATTCACGAACCACCTATATTTTCTATCCCGGAGGTCAAAAAAAGTGAACAGAATACCGAAAATTCTACCTCGGTAGCTTTATAACAACAGGGGGACGCGACAGGGATGGCTACAATTCAGCAGTTCAAAATCAAGGGAAACGGCTCCGCCGGGCTGATCGAGACTGTATACGCAATCATCAGGAACCGCAGCGGCAGGGTAACGAGCAAGGACCTTGACCACTTGATAGGGAACAAGCAGGATGTCAGGTTTGCCATAACCCGCCTGACGGTTCAGGGGAGGATCAAAAGGATACGAGGTTTTGGCAAGGTTGGAATAGAATACTTTTACAAGGACATTTCATTGGAGCAGCACAAGCCAAAGCCCGTTATCGAAGTGGTCTCGAGCGGCTCTAGCTGGTTCTAGCTCGGTCAAGGGTTTTTCTTAACTCTGCGATGTGCCCAGGGGTGGTGCCGCAGCATCCCCCGATCATCCTGATGTTGTGATACTTTGCTACAAACCCTCCTAAAGCGTCTGCGATATCTGCCGGCGCCATCTTGTACACTGCCCTTCCGCCTTCGTTGTGAGGCATGCCGGCGTTTGGCATCACAAGAATTGGCAGGCCC